>JASFTE010000061.1:0-12474 GCA_050114035.1 Armatimonadota bacterium
ATGCGCAGCGGGTGCTGGTGTTCTGTGACGATGAGGAGGCCGCTGGCCTGACGGCGGAGACAGCGGACGTGCCGGCAGGCCTGCTGGGCGTGCACCTGCGGATTCGAGCGCTGATGAACCAGTTCCAGCGCGCGATCATTGCTTCCGCCGGCCCCCAGCTCGACGCCCTCGGCCCGAGCGCCCTCCGCGACTTCAGCGGGGCCGAGGTGCGTCTATTGGGCCGACCCCGCAACCTCTCCCTCTTCCCTGCGCTGCAGGGGTGAGCGGCGAAGGTCTCGCCACCGACGGCACATCTCCAGGCGTCCGGGCGTTCAGTGAAACAGTAGACGGTGTGGGGGCCGCTTCATTCAGACGGTGCAGTTGAGGTATAATGGGGCCGTGCGTCATCAGCCCTGCGAGTAGTCCGGAGGCTCGGAGTAGCATGTTTGCGCCTGTACGTCGGCGCTGTCTGTTCATGGGTGCTTTCGCCTTAGCGATCCTCGGTCTGTCCGCGACGGTGCAGGGCGATAGCCGCGGGCGGGTGCTGCTGGCCCAGCGACAGGCCCGGCCCACGCGGTACTCCTCGACGGCGAGGCTCATCCCCCGTTCCGTGCGGCACGAGCCTGCGCTGCAGACGCAGCCATGGCGCATCGGCGTCGGGGGCTCCTATGCCACCGGCTATGTGGGCCTGCTCGCGCGTCACGGCATGCCCCGCGAGCGCCTGCTCGACACGCAGCTCGCCGATCCGTCCATCCTCAGCAAGTACCAGATGCTCATCATCACAGACACGCGCCGGGGCCGGGCGAGCCCGGATCTGGCGCAGGCACTGGAGCAGTACGTCCGCGAGGGCGGTATTGCCATCATCGAGCCGACGGCCATGCTGATGCAGAACACGATCCGCGGCGTTCGGGTCGCCGTCGGCACGAGCGCCAGCCTGGAGTTCGTGGATGCGGAGCATCCCATCACCAAGGAACTCGGCTCGCGCCGCCCGATGTCCGTCCGGGGCTGGTCGGTGATTGCGCTCATCCCGGAGGACGAACCGGACGTGCGCGTCCTCGCCAAGTTCACCGGCGGACAGATCGCAGTTCCCCGGAGTCGCTACTACCGGTACGGCCGGAGGACCACGGCAACGAGCGGCCGGTCGAGAAGCCTGACCGAAGCGCCGGCCGTGCTGCTGAAGCCGCTGGGTGAGGGCCAGTTCCTGTACGTCGGCCTCAGCATCGGGAGGATGCTCGCCCTGCGGGGGCCGGAGCTGGAGGATCTCATCCTGGCGGCCATCCGGCACTTCAGCGACGGACAACTCGTTCCGCGCTTCACGACGGGCGGCTCGAGGGCCCGTCTCTCCGCGGTAGCGAACGACGCTGAGCCGCGAGAGCCGTCTCCGCCTCAGCCGCCGGGCGGCGAGCGCGAGGCGGTGCCGGAGGGCTTTGAGGTCGTGCAGTCAGACGCCGCGGGGCCGGCGTTCAACCTGACGGGCGGCGTGCCGGGCAGCGGCGATGCAGAGGTGCTGTTCGATTACTGGAACGCGCGATGGCACCGGTCGCTGCAGTTCCGGGATGGGCACGTGGAGCTGCAGGCGACGGCGGACGGGGAGAGCCGCACGGTGCAGCGCGGGGAGCTCGCGGGCGACGAGGCACAGTCGGAGGTCCTGATCAAGCGCCGGAGCGGGGGCCTGGTGGTGCTTGCCGGCGATCGACCGGTCCTGACCGCCGCCGACGGTGCGCCGTGGCAGGGCGCCATTGCGTGCCGGAACGTGAGCGACGCCGACGTGCAGTCGGTGGTGCCGCCCTACTTCGTTGACGACTTCGCGCGGCGCGAGGGCGATTCGGGCGGATGGGAGGCGGTGGCGGGGCGCTGGAAGGTGGACAGCACGGAGGGCACGCCCGACAAGGGGGCCAACCCGTTCTCGTATGAGTTCACGTCGGCCAGCCGCGCCATGGCCGTGGCGGGGCGCTGGTTCTGGGACGATTACGCCGTGAGCGCCTCGGCGAAGTGGGCCGCCGGAGCTGCCGGGCTGTGCTGCCATTACGAGGATGCGGAGAATCATCTGCTGTTCGAGCTGCGGCCCGGCGAGGGCCGGGACGCGGGCGGCACGGCGAGTCTGGTCCGGGTGGGCGGGGGCGAGCGCGAAGTGCTTGCCGAAGGCCCGGTGGAGTGCAGCACGGGCCAGTGGTATCGACTCGGGGTGCGGGTGTCGGGCGGCTGGATCTCGGGGACGCTCGACGGGCGCGTGGTGCTGGAGGCCGATGATGCGCGCCGCGGTCAGGGGCAGATCGGCCTGTATGCGGATGGGGCCAAGGGACACTTCGACGATGTGACGGTGACGGCGTACCGCGCGGTGGTGCAGCGCGCGGGCGCCAGTGTGCTGCACGATCTGGCGGCGCTGTCGGGGCAGTGGACCGAGGAAGACGGCGGGACCGTGCGCGGCCGGGGCAAGAGCAGGGCCGGAGCGAGGGCCGTGGCGAGCTGGCCCGCGTGGGATCGCGTCGCGTGCACGGCCGCGGTCCGGCCGCGAGGCGGTGCGGCGGGCCTATGCCTCCGCTATCGGGATGAGGGCAACCACTACATGCTCCTGGCCTCGGGCGGGCGCAAGGGCAGCGTGCGCCTTCTGCGAGTAGCAGACGGGCGGACGGAGGTGGTGGCTGAGAAGCGCCATCACGCGGGGGAGGGCGGCTGGTGGGATCTGCGCGCGGAGCTGCGCGGGCCGCGCATCAGGGCGCTCGCGGGCGACGAGCCGCTCATAGACGTGGTCGAGGCGCCCGTGCAGGGCGTGGGCGTCGGCCTGTGCACGCGGGGGAAGAAGGCGGGCGAGTTCCGCGACGTGCGGGTTCTCCCGCTGGCGGATGAGCTGCGCATCGCCGATCCGCCGACGCCGAACTTCGCGGGGATCGTTGACCGCCACACGTGGGCCGGCAGCGCCGGGGCGTGGCTGCCGCAGGCCGAGGCGGTGGGTCGGTTCTGGCATCACGCGCGCTTCCGCGACGACGTGCGCCTGAGCGTGGGCGTGCATCGGGACACGGCGCCACAGGTGAGCGTGCAGGCGATCCTGGGCGACGGCTCCCACCTGCACGCCGGGTACACGCTCACGGCGACGCATACGTGGGGGACCGGGCCCGTCGCGTTGGCGCTGCAGCGGGCGGGCGAGAGCGTGGCCACCGGCTCGGTCACCGTCCCCGGCGGAGACCGCTCATTCCTGCTGCAGCTGGAGCGCGCCGGCGCCGCGATCCTGGCCGGGGTGAACGGGGAGACGCACATCGCCTACAATGACCCGAAGCCCCTGGCGGACGTGGGCCGGCTCGGCATCGAGACGACCGGAGCGCGTCTCTGGCCCGACGACATCGCGGTGCGCAGCCGCAGCGTGACGTCGTACGTGTTCGACAATGCCCCCGTGGACTGGCTGGTGGAGCGCGGGACGTGGGAGATCGCCCGGCGCTGGGACTGCCAGCAGGAGTGGACGTGGTTCGCGGGGTGGAGCGACGAGATGGCCAGCATCCGGAACAAGCGCCGGTTCGTGGGCGATCTGCTGCTGGATATGTACGTGGGGCCGAAGATGATGTCGAGCGACGCCGGAGATCTCCCGGGTCAGCCGCTCGGGGCGACGGGGCGTGCGCCGCTCGTGGTCCGCGAGCGCCGGTACCGGGAGGAGCTGGCGGACCTGTACATCCGCGTGTGCGCTGAGCCCGGCGACTCGCGGGCGGGCTACACGTTCGTCATCGCCAGTCAGGAGCACCCCGGCGCGGCGCTGAAGAAGAACGGGAGCCTCGTGGCCGAGGATCGCGAGTTCGTCATCCCGCAGGGGGGCATCCACAACGACTGGATTGACTTTGCGGTGAGGAAGTCGGGCGACCTCGTCGGCCTCTACTGCTTCGGCCAGCCAGTGCTCGAATACACCGACCCGGAGCCCCTCGCGGACGGCCACGTGGCCATCGGGACGTTCCACAATGCGATACTGGTGCCGCGGGTGACGATCTACGGCGAGGAACGCACGGAGTCATAGGCGTGGCTACGACCCCGGCGCGCCGAAGCTCACGCTCAACGGTATGGTGAACTCATCGCCCGCGGCGACGTTGTAGACAACGCCCTTGCTGTAGTCCGAGGGGTCCCTGAAGCGCTCCACCAGTGTCATGTCGCCGACGGAGACGATGGTCGCATTCTCGCGAACGTCCTTGATGAGATAGCTGCCGTCGGCGCGCTCGCTGTTCTTGACGACGATGTATCGCCCGACGAGCTCGCGGGCCGCCGCGCCGCCACGGAGCAGGGACGGCTGCACCTTGAGCAGATTGTCCTGCCAGTCGGTCACGTCGAGGCCCGTGACCCGGCCGGTGATCTCCCCCACCTCGGCCTCGAGCTTCCAGTCCCGATACGATAGCAGCGTCCCGCGGACCAGCCTGGCCGCCTGCACCTGCCCGTCAAGCATGCGGATCAGCCCCACCTGCCCGTCGAGCACGACGCCGCCGGCCGCGACGCGGCCCGGGTGCTCGGCGATGATGACGATGTCCCTGCGCCCATCGACCAGGTTGATCTCCATCGCCGCAACGAAGCCCTCGCCCTCGTGGCTGTCCACGCGCAGCGGCCGCGCCGAGTCGATGAAGGGCGGGAACTCGTATGGCTCGTGCACGGTGACGAACTGGCTCTCCAGGTCCTCCCCCAGGCGACTGCGGACGACGTAACGCAGATAGTCGTCCCGGTAGCGGTGATGGGGCGGCTCGCCGACGGCGATGGCGACCTCGTCCACGGGCGAGAGGCAGTGCATGCGCAGATGCGGATCGCGGCCTTCGTCCATCTCGCCGGTCTTGTGCACCAGGTCCCAGTCCACCCAGTAGCTCTCGTCCGTGGCGCGCCCGCGCTCCACGTTCCGCAGATACGAGAAGGCGGCGCAGCCATCCGCAGGCTCCCGAATGGGGGCCCCAAAGGGGGTGTCCGGCCCGGCGAAGGTGCCGAGGGGTTGGATCTCCAGCAGCAGCCCGTGATGCCCAACGGCCCTACCGGCGCCGTTGTTCACCATGCGGTGGTTGCTCCCGCCGCGGACCCAGAAGACGTCCACGACGTAACTGTCGTCGGCGGACACATCCACCAGGCCGAGCGCGCGCTTGTAGGTCGTGACGCCCTCGTACACGGGGCCGCCGTCCACGACCACGAAGCGGGCCAGATCGCCGCCGGAGAACAGCTCCGTCTTGCCGCTCCAGTTGGTCTTCTGCTTGCGGTCGTTGACGAGGACCGTGTTGTGGCTCGCGGTGTGGTTGGTCCAGGCGTGACGCTTGGGCCAGGCGCCGGTGTACTCGGGATAGGCGAGGTCGGGGTTCATGACCATGTGCCTGGCGAAGATGCCGAAGTTGAGGCGGTCGTTGTGCGGGTGGCTGCCGGCGGTGCGGCCGTAGGAAAGGTACGCGCAGCGACCGGTGTCCGGGTTCTCGGTCTGGAGGATGGCCAGGCCGTAGCCGCTGTGGTTGACGCTCTTCAGTCTGATGGGGAGCTCGGGCTTCTTCGCGACGAGCTCGTCGATGATGGCCTGGGGCTCGGCAGCGAATATGTCCACCTGTGCCTGCAGGCGGGGCAGGTGGTAGTCGGCGGCGTGCCAGAGCTGGCCGGCGATGTCGGCGGTCCGGTAGGCCCGGTAGCCGCTGAGCAGGACGGGGATGCTGTGCCTGGCCTGGGTCCAGTTCTGGTACTTGCCCGAGTCGCCGATCTTCGGGGTGACTTGGTTGAGGCACCGGAAGGCCTCGCAGGCCATGAAGATCTGCTTCATCTTCGGATAGTCGCGATAGAGGTCGTGCTTGGCGTAGCCGTCGTAGGCGCGCAGCAGATCGGCCACCAGGTACAGGCTGCGCGGGGCGAGCGAGTAGCCGGGGGCGGCCTCGTGCGACGGCCCTTCGCGGCACACCTGATCGACGAGCACGGTGGGGATCCTCCCGCCGTCGGGCTCGAAGAGCCAGTCCAGGTACTTCTCGGTCTTCTCCGGGTCGTCGAGTGCGATGGCGGTCATGGCCATCGCCCGCTGGTGCGAGCCGGGGTTACCGCGGATGCGCTGGGCAATGACGGCCTCGGCGAAGAGCGTCAGGAGGTGCTCCTCGATGTGGCGGGCGATGTCGGCGGCGCTGCGCTTCTTCGAGATGCCCGGGTACTGCCGGCGCATGGTGGCGCAGAAGTCCGTCAGCTCGCGGTCCTGCAGGAGATGCTCGTAGACGACGTCGTATGCGCGGGAGAGCGTAGTGGCGGTGCCGGTCTCCCAGATGCGTCCCTGGATCATCCCCTTGTTGCTGCCGCCGTCGGATATGCCCCAGCCCGGCTGCCTGGCGACGAAGGAGTAGTCGATGTTGGGGTAGATGTCGGCGTACCGGTCGAGGAGCACGGCAGCCTTGTGCGCGTAGACCGGCTCACTGGTGAGCGCGTACGCCGTCGCCAGGTGCCCGGCGGCGTTCATGGTCTCGCGCCAGAGCCAGAAGGTGTAGTGGGCGATGATGGTCAGCGTATCGTCGCCGTACTTGAGCCCGAAGCCGTCGTCCACCCACTTGCTATGGTCGGGATCGTCGGCGTCCGGATGCTCCGCGTTGAACAGCCGGCTCCGGTCGGCCCGGTCGAGGCGGAACTCGCCGCGCTCGTCGAGGCCGGAGGCGTAGTAGGCGGCGAAGTCGTTCTTCGGAAACAGCTCATCGCAGTTCTTGCACTTCAGCTTCCACGGCTGCCGCGCGCTGTCGTAGGCCCACCTGTTGTACCTTACCTCTTTGACCTTGAAGAACTCGTCGCCGCAGTTGGGACACCCGGCGGTCTGGTGCACGCCGCAGTTGCGCGGCACCTCCTGGCTGGGCACCATGCGCCAGAGCTCCTCGTCGGACATCTCGATCCAGCGCCTGGCGGAGGCAACGGCTCTCTCCTGCTGCGCCCTGGCCCAATGGTATCTCCGGACGTTCGCCAGGGCGTTCGCGCGCATCTGCGCCGTGACGATGACGCTGCCGGTCTTGGCGAGGGATCGCCCGCCGGCAAGGGCGAGTGCCGCTGCTATCAGGATGAGGGCAAGGAGGGGTTTTGCGGTCATGACTGTCACCGGCGGACATTCTTCTCGCCCTGCCGCGCTTGCCCCTCCGCTGGGAGGACGAGCCGGGAGCCCTCGCACAGCAGTGACGAGAGGAATCCATGGTCGGTGCCGGAATGTGGGAGGCGTGAGGCAGGGAAGGTCCCGGCGGTAACATGCTCGGCGTGTACATCCACATCCCTTTCTGCGTGCGGAAGTGCGCGTATTGTGACTTCAGCTCCTATGCGGGGCTGGAGGCGCACGTGGACGACTACCTGTCGGCGCTCGCGCTGGAGGCGGCGGCTGCCGGGGCAAAGGTGGCCCCGCGGGCGGTCGATACGGTGTACATCGGCGGCGGAACGCCGTCGGTGCTGAGCTGCTCCCAGATGGCGCGCCTTATGCAGGGCGTCGAGGCGTCGTTCGATGTGCACGCGGGCGCGGAGATGACGGTGGAGGTGAATCCCGACACGGTGACGCCGGAGAAGCTCATGGCCTACGGCGAGCTTGGGCTCAATCGCCTCAGCATCGGCTTCCAGTCCCTGGACGATGGTCAGCTCCGGCGGCTGGGCCGGCTCCACACGGCTGAGGAGGCCCTGCGGAGCTTCTCGTGTGGGAGGGATGCCGGATTCGCCAACATCGGCGTTGACCTGATGTATGCTATTCCTGAACAATCGCGGGCCGATTGGCGTCGTACAATACGGAGGGTGACGGCGCTTCGGCCGGAGCATGTCTCTGCGTATGCGCTCACGCTCGAAGACGGTACGCCGATGCACGCGGAGGCGGAGGCCGGGCGGGTGACGTTGCCGCCCGAGGAGACTGTGGTGGCGATGGCGGAGTCGGCGGTCGAGTTGCTCGGCCGAGCCGGTTACGAGCACTACGAGGTGTCGAACTTCGCCCTGCCGGGCCGGCGCAGTCAGCACAACCAGCTGTACTGGCGCGGCGAGGACTGCATCGGGCTCGGCGCGGGGGCGCACGGATACCTGAGCGGATGCCGCTGTGGCAATGTACGCGATCCGCTGGAGTACATCGCCCGCGTGAGCGCCGGGGGCGAGCCGGTGGCGTTCCGGGAGGAGCTTCCGCCCGAGAAGGCGCTCGGCGAGGCACTGATGCTGGGGCTGCGGATGCGCGAGGGAGTGGACCTGGGCGAATTGCAGCGGCGGTTTGGGATAGATCCTGCAGAGCGCTATCGGCGGGAGCTGGCGGAGCTAGAGGAGTTGGGCCTCGTTGGACTGTCGGATGGGCGGCTCCGGGTGAGGCGTGCGGGAGTGCATTTGCTCGATGAGGTGGCGCTGCGGTTGGTCTAGCGGCGTCACCTTGACACTGGTGCGGCGGCATTGTATTCTGACGCTGCCAAACCTTGCATAAGGGGGCCCAGACATGCGGCTAGGCAATGGCCGTATAGGGGTACTCGGCAGTGCGTGCGTGACGACGATGTTGCTGGTGGCCGTCGCCTCGCCGAGTGCGATGGCCGACCGGGAGATCATGCTCTATGACGGCCAGCTCGAGGGCATAGCCCTCGCGAGCTGGGGGAGCGGAACCTGCCAGGAGATCCCCGACGACTCCTACAGAACGCCTGTGGCGGGCCAACCGCAGCCCAGTTGTCTGCGCGTGGACGCGCAGGGGCTGTACGCGGGAGGTCGGCTCGATCTCGCCAGTGCCATTGCCCTGGCGCCCTTCCTCCGGGATCCGGCCGGGGGCTACGTGGAGCTGTACGTCAAGGTGTTCGAGGGCGACTCGGCGGCGCGAGGGGCGCCGCAGGGCCGGACGGGCGCTCCACTGGGGGGCGGTCCGGCACAGGAGGAGGTCGCGCTGGCACCGGAGTTGGCTGCCTACCTTGAGGAGCTGCGCACGAAGGGTGCGGCTGCTATCCTCGGCCGAGGTGGCGGGGGCGAGGATGGGGACGAGGAGGAGGAAGAGGACGAAGAGGACGAGGAGGAGGAAGAGGACGAAGAGGAAGAGGAGGAAGAGGAGGAAGATGAAGAGGAGGAAGAGGACGAAGAGGAAGAGGACGAGGAGGACGGAGATGAGAACGGTGGCGGCGACAGCCGCGCCGAGCGGGCCGTTGAGATGAAGAAGCAGATCGACGCGGTGCGCATCACCGTGGTGGCCGACAAGGGAATCATGTGCTCGGCAACGATGCCGGTGAACAGGGCCGAGGCCGACCCAGACGGCTGGATACGGATTGCGATGCCGTTCTCGGAGGCGGCGATTGTCGGCGATGTGGCGACCGGCCAGATGACGAAGCTGGCGCTTACGGGCGATGCCAGGGACTACTTCTACGTCGGCCGGGTGCGGCTGGTGCAGGAGGATCAGCCGTTGATGGCGGATGCTGGTGAGAACAAGACGGTCCAGGTCGGTCAAGCGGTGACCTTCACTGCCGCCTCGCAGCCGCAGGGCGAGACCGGCGTGCGCTACGCATGGGACTTCAGCCAGCACGACGAGCTGCGCGAGGATGAGCTGGGGCGAACGACCCAGTACACGTTCGCGCATCCTGGGCATTACACCGTCACCCTTGTGGTCTCTGACCTTGGAGGGAAGCGCATTCCAAAGCGGGACACGATAAGCGTTCTCGTGAGATAGAGGCCGGCTCGCGCGTCAGGACCGCCCGCGGAGGGCGGTAGGCGACGAGTTGACAAGCAGACAGACGACGAACACCTTTTAACTCAGTACCGTGATGCTGGCAAGGGTGCGTCGGCGGCACATTGCGAAATGGAGCCCTTGCCAGCTGGCAGGGGCTCTCTCGCTGGATGGGGCCGGAGGGAATCGCATGCCGCGAGCCCGGACGGACAGCGGCCACGACGACGCGAGTCGCATCCGGTCAGTCATGGATGCGAGCGACATACGCCGGGCAACGCTGCGGATCACGCACGAGATGCTGGAGCGCAATCGCGGCGCGGACGACATCGCCATCATCGGTATTCGCACCCGTGGCGTCCCGCTGGGAAAGCGCCTCGCGAGTGCCGTGCGGGAGATCGAGGGGGCATCGGTGCCCTTCGGCGTGCTCGATATCCGACCGCACCGGGACGATGCGCCACGCGATGGCGTATCGGACGCCGAGAGCGACATCCCGTTTGACGTGTCCGGCAAGCGAGTCGTGCTCGTGGACGAGGTGCTGTACACAGGCAGGACCATCCGGGCGGCGATGGATGCGGTGTGCGAGCTGGGGCGGCCGGCGGGCATGCAGTTGGCCGTGCTTGTCGATCGCGGTCACCGGGAACTGCCCATACGGGCGGACTTTGTGGGCAAGAACCTGCCCACGGCGCGCAGCGAGTACGTACGCGTGTACCTGTCGGAGATAGACGGGCGCGACGAAGTCGCCATCGAGGGAGGCGATGATGGCGGGCGACCGGCCCAGCAGGCTGCTGATTAGCGGCGGCCGCGTGATCGACCCGGCGAGCGGCACGGATGCGGTCCTCGACGTGCTCGTCGCCGACGGCTCCGTGGCCGCCATCGACGGCGGCATCTCGGCCAACGACGCCGAGCGCATCGACGCCGCGGGCAAGATCGTCTGCCCGGGGCTCATCGATATGCACGTGCACCTGCGGGAGCCTGGCGGGGAGCACAAGGAGAGCATTCGCAGCGGGACCAGGGCCGGTGTGGCCGGTGGCTTCACGACCGTGTGCTGCATGCCGAACACTGACCCGCCCTTGGATCGGCCGGAGGTTATTGAGAGTCTGCAGCAGCGCATCGATGCCGACGCCGTGTGCCGCGTGTACGTGATCGGCGCGGCGACGGTGGGCAACGCGGGACAGGAGCTGACCGACTTCGCCACGCTGAAGCAGATCGGCTGCGTGGGCGTGAGCGATGACGCCTTCCCGATCCAGAGCGGCGAGCTGATGCAGCGGGCGCTCGCGCAGTGCGCCGAGGTGGGGCTGCCCTTCATCGCCCACTGCGAGCTCAAGGACTCGCCCGCCGAGCCGGCGTGGCGGGCGGAGGCAGACAGCATCGAGCGGTGGTGCCGGGCAGGGATGGCCGTGGTCGAGAGCACGGGACTGCGCCCGTGCCTGCACGTCGCGCACCTCAGCACGGCGGAGGGCCAGAAGCACGTGCGGGAGGCGAAGCAGGGCGATGGCGCGCGCATCACGGCCGAGACGGCGCCGCACTACTGGCTCCTGACGAAGGACGCGCTGGAACGGCTGGGGCCGGACGCCAAGATGAACCCGCCGCTGGGCGAGGCGACCGATGTGGAGGCAACGAAGCGCGCACTTGCCGACGGCACAGTTGACGCTATCGCGACGGACCACGCGCCGCACGCGCTGGAGGAGAAGGCAGTGGGCGTGGACGCGGCGCCCTTCGGGATCATCGGGCTGGAGACCGCCGTGGGCCTGGTGATGAGCGGGCTGGTGTCCCGTGGTGTGCTGAGCCTCGCGGATGCCATCGCGCGGATGACCATCGGCCCGGCCGAGGCGCTCGGACGCCCCGGTGGTCGGCTTGCGGTGGGAGGACCGGCCGACGTCACGATCATCGATCCTGAGGCGCAGTGGACCGTGGACCCAGCGACGTTCGCATCCAAGGCGCGCAGCACGCCGTTCGCGGGCTGGGAGCTGCGGGGGCGGCCGTTTGCGGCGATCGTTGGCGGCGAGGTCCGGATGCTGGGGGGCCGGGTTGAGCGCCGCTCAGCCTCGCCGGTCGCATAGTCGCACACTGGCAACGAGGAGCCTATCATGCGCAAGAACGGTGAGCCGGCAATGCTGGCACTCGAAGACGGCACGGCGTTCGCCGGGACGTCCTTCGGCGCTCCCGGGGAGCGGGCCGGCGAGGTCGTCTTCAACACGAGCATGATGGGCTACCAGGAGATTCTGACGGATCCATCCTACAAGGGCCAGATCGTCACGATGACGTACCCGCTCATCGGCAACTACGGCGTGAACCGGGACGACGTGGAGTCGGACGGCCTTCACCTGGAGGGCCTGGTCGTCCGTGAGTACTCGCCGTACCCGAGCAACTGGCGCTCGCAGGACGATCTGGGCGATTACCTGCGGTCCAACGGCGTACAGGGCATCGAGGGAGTCGATACGCGCCGCCTGACGACCCTCATCCGCACTGAGGGCGTCATGCGGGCCGTGATCTCGACGGAGGACCTGAACGCGGACAGCCTGGTGCAGAAGGCGCGCGAGTTCCCCGAGATCGCTGGGCGCGATCTCGTGTGCGAGGTCACAACGGCACAGCGGTACGCCTTCAGCGGCTGGCGCACGAGCGGCGGGCGCGACGCCAGGTCCGAGGAGCACCACGGACAACTGTCACTGGCGATGGACACGAGTGCACTGACTCGGCAGCGGCGGCGCGCGCCGTCGCGCAGCGCGCGGCTGCGGGTCATAGCCCTCGATTATGGGTGCAAGCGCAATATCCTGCGGGAGTTGACCCGCGTGGGCTGCGATGTACTCGTGCTGCCGGCGGCGGCATCGGCGGACGATGTGCTCGCCTACGAGCCGGACGGCGTCGTGCTGTCCAACGGGCCGGGCGATCCGGACGGCGTCCCCTACGCC
>JASFTE010000062.1:0-12469 GCA_050114035.1 Armatimonadota bacterium
GGGGCTGACGCTCCAGATCGGGACCTTCGGATCGGTGGGTGACGAGGCCAAGGTGCGGACGGACTTCTCCGACGTGTCCATCTTCTTCAACTATCCCTTTGACCAGGTCTACCCGGGCGGGGGCACGACACTGCGGGCCACGCTCGTGCTCGTGGGCGAGCCGGCAGAGCAGATCCTGCCGTCCGGTGATGAGGAGACGATCAACTTCAACATCATCTCGACCAACGAGCTGCTGCTGGACCCGAACTTCCCCGGCCCCCACTACTATGACGGGCTGGGCTTCACCGGGAACGACTACATCACTATCAGCGTCCAGGAAGATCGCGTGTACCGCAACAGCGATGCCATCGCCCCCGAGCAGGCCGGCGACACGACGACGGGGGGAATCGGTGAGATCGATCTGGTGGACTGGACCGTGGAGGTCCGATTCCTGCAGTAGAGGCAGCGCCACGGAGCGGTGGCGCGTTGGGGCTACCGTTTCCTGAACTCCTCCGGCAAGCTGTTCCAGTCGTCCAGGAAGGACTCCAGGCCGATGTCGGTCATGTGGTGTTTGAACAGCTTGTCGAGGGCGTCGAAGGGGATGGTGGCGATGTGCGCGCCCAGCAGGGCGGACTGGAGCACGTGGATGGGATGGCGGATGCTGGCGACGATGATCTCGGTGTCGAACGCGTAGTTGTCGTAGATCTGGACGATGTCCTCGACGAGGGACATCCCATCGGTGCTCACGTCGTCGAGCCGCCCGATGAAGGGCGAGATGTACGCCGCGCCCGCCTTGGCGGCCAGGAGCGCCTGGGTCGCCGTGAAGCACAGGGTCACGTTGCACGCGATGCCGTCCTGTGACAGGGCGCGCGTGGCCTTGATGCCCTCCGGGATGAGCGGTATCTTCACCGCGATGTTCTCGGCCCACGAGTTGAGCTCCCGGGCCTCCTGGATCATCTCCTCGGCCGTCAGTGAGACCACCTCGGCGCTGACGGGCCCCGGCACCACGACCTCACAGATCTCAATGATGCGCTGCTTGAACGGCGCGTTCTCCCTCGCGATGAGGGTCGGATTCGTGGTCACCCCGTCCAGGATGCCCCAGTCGGCGGCCTGCTTGATCTCGTCGAGGTTGGCGGTGTCGATGAAGAATTTCATATGGTGTCCTCCTGAAAAGCTCAATCAGTGCGATTGCATATCGCGAAGCACCGTGGCTTGTTTCGCCGTAACGGCACTGCGGTCCTTCGGCCCCCGTGGGCGCTGGGCCGGCACGTGTTAGCTCCTTCACGCCTCGGCGACACCAGCGCCAGCCGCGGCGGAGCGCTCCGCCGGGGAATGCACGTTGGAGATCGACAGTACCCGGCACCCGGCTGCCGGGTGCCGGGTGGGATGGGCGTCATTGTGCGTGTTGTGGGGGTGCATAAGCTGCACATGCAGCACGATCAGGCTCTGAGGGGCTGTGCGGGCGGATTTGGGAATGTAGCTTATGTAGGTTGTGCATGGTCCTGGACCCCGTAGCCAGCCATTGTGCGCTGCAGCCGCTCCTCCTCCCACAGCACGACGGCGCTCTCCACGATTGTTCGGTGTGCCCTACGGAAAACGCGAAGGGCCGGCCGAATGGCCGGCCCTCCGGGAGGGTGGTGTCAGCGCTCGGAAAAGAGGATGTCGATTCTCCGATGGCCGAGCCCGGTTGCGCCGCTACAGGGGGCCCGGCGAGGGTGTCCAGTTTTGGTCGTCTCTCATTATATATGGTCAACTAAAGGGGGGGGTGTCATAGAAAAGGCGAAAACAGTGCTCCTGCGGGCTGTGCGGGGGTGCGAGGCGAGATCTTGCGCCGTAAATGAAGGCGATTTCGGGTACTCTGGCCCAGTCAACTCAGAGGGGGTTTGTCACAAGGAATTCAGTGGTCAGTTGTCAGTAACGGCGAAGGCGGAGGAGGATCGAGGGGATGGGGAGGGTGCGCGTGTAGACGCCCTGATATACGCTCACGAAGCTCGCCAGGGACTACGCGCCCTTCTCCATGAACTGGAAGGTCTCTTCCCAGCCCCGAATCCCCTGCGTCGTGCCGATGCCGGTGCAACAGAGGGCGCCGACGGCGTTGGCGAGGCGGCCGGTGCGCTCGATGTCCCAGCCCTCGAGGACGCCGCGTAGGAAGCCCGCCACGAAGGCATCGCCGGCGCCCGTTGCGTCCACCGTAGCCACCGGGTAGATGGGTAGCCGGACCTCATCACCATCCGCCGTGCGGATGTAGCAGCCCTCGGCGCCCATCTTCAGCCCGACGGTGCGGATGCCGCAGTCGAGGAGGAACTGGGCCACATCGCGCGGCTCCTCGGCGCCAGCGATCATGCAGGCCTCCTCGTAGCTGGGCAGGGCGATGTCGGTGTGCCGGAGTGATGGCTCGACGAGCTTGCGCCACTGCCCGCTAGCGTCCCAGGCCGTGTCGAGGCAGGTGGTGACGCCGAGCTCCTGGGCCCGCTGCATGACGCTGCCGGCGGGCTCGCCGTCGAAGCCGGGCATGAGGTTGTGGCCGGCCAGGTGGAGTATCCTGGAGGCCTTGACGATGTCCCAGTCCACGTCGTCGGGCTGCAGCCTGCCGTTGGCGCCGCAGTTGTGGATGAAGCTGCGCTCGCCGTCGCTGTGCACCATCACGAAGGTGCATGAGGTGCTGGCGTCGGGGTCCCGGACGATGCCGGCGCAGTCGCAGGCGTGGCTCTCGAGGCGGCCGATGACGAAGTCGGCGAAGCCGTCGCTGCCGACCTTGCCGAGCACGGCCACGTCGCTGCCGAGCTTCGCGAGCCCGACGCCGGTGTTGGCGGCGCAGCCGCCGGTGTGCATCTGGGTCTGGTCACAGATGACGAGCTTGCCGCGCTCCGGCCACTCGTCAACGGGCTTGGCGATGAGGTCGGCGACGAGGATCCCGAGACAGGCCACATCCGGCATGGGACACGACTCCTTGCGGGCGGGCGCCTGTGTGCCCAAGCTGTTCGTCGGCGACCGCGGCTAGGCCTCCTGGGACTCGTCCTGCTCGTACTGCTTCATGAGGTCGTCGAGGGCGGTGGCGCCGAGGAGCATGGCGAAGGCGACGGCAAGGAACGCCAGCAACATGATGGCCACACCGGCCAGCACGCGCACGGGCACGAACAGCGGGAGGGCAATGACGGCGGCGAGCACGGCCAGTTGCACGAAGACGAGTGCGGAGTAGCCGATGTTGCCGAGCACGATGAGGGCCGAGCGCCTCGTGGCCCGCAGTACGCCGATGTCCTCGCGGGCGATGAACGCGGGACAGTAGATCTGCATCAGCACCCAGTAGAGCATGGCGTAGCTGAGCAGCGTGAGCAGCGCGAAGCTCCCCCACTGGCCGATGCGCTCCCCGCCGGGGCCGCTCGAGGCCCAGAAGAAGACGTTCGATGCCCAGAGCGTCGCCACGACGGCGTTGAGGCCGAACAGCGCCGCGCCGCGCAAGAAGAAGCGGCGGAAGCCGCGGAAAAAGTCCGCGAGGCGCGGGTCCCGGCGAGTGGTGATGGCCCGCGACAGCGCCGCCAGAGCCATTGTGGTCGGGCCGACGGTGAAGGCGGCGACCACGAGGCCGACGCAGACCGCCGCGATCGTGTGGGGGAGCGCCGCCGGCTCCTCGGCACCTATCTGCGGCCCCACGGCAGTCATCACGCCCACAGGAACGAGCCACGAGACGCACCACGCGACGTTGCCGAGCACGAGCAACTGCAAGCAATCATACGCATCCACCAAGGTTTTCTTGAGCATGGCCGGGAAACTCGGCATGTCGCGTGGCGCGTTCGTCGTTGTGGGAATGCAATCCTGCAGAGCGGCCGTTGCAGGGCACGCAGTAGCGCCAACAGGAGTGTTCCATGAAGATCGTAGTGACCGGCGGCGCCGGGTTCATCGGGTCGCATCTGGCCGATCGATGCCTCGGGGAGGGGCACGAGGTGGTCATCATTGACGACCTCTCGACCGGGTTCCGCCGCAACGTCAATCCCGACGCGAACTTCGTCGAGATGGACATCCGCGACCGGGAGAGGGTGTTCGGAGTATTCGGGCGGGAGCAGCCGCAGGCAGTGTTCCACCTGGCGGCGCAGATGGACGTGCGGCGGGCGGTGGAAGACCCCGTGTTCGACGCCGAGTGCAACGTGTTTGGCAGCCTGAACCTTATGATGGCGGCGGCAGAGGCGCGCGTGCGGAAGTTCGTGTTCGCGGCCACCGGCGGGGCGATGTACGGCGAGACGGACGTCATACCGACGCCGGAGGAGCAGATGGTGCGGCCGGTGACGCCGTACGGCGTCTCCAAGCGCACCGCGGAGCTGTATCTGCACTGCTTCCACGTGAACGAGGGTCTGCGGTACGTGTCGCTGCGGTACGGCAATGTGTACGGCCCGCGTCAGAACCCCAAGGGCGAGGCGGGCGTGGTCGCCATCTTCGCGGGGCTCATGCTCGATGGCAAGCAGCCCACCGTCTTCGGCGATGGGACGAGCACACGGGACTATGTGTTCGTGGACGATGTGGTGGATGCCAATGTGGCGGCGCTCAATGGCGGCGATGCCGAGATCTACAACGTCGGGACGGGGCGCGAGACGCGGCTGCAGGAGATCTTCGACGCGGCGAAGGATGCGACGGGCTACGCCGGGGAGGCGCGGCACGCTCCGGAGCGGAAGGGCGAGCTGCATCGCAGCGGGCTCGACATAAGCAAAGCCCGGGAGCAGCTCGGATGGTCGCCCAAGACGGGGCTGGCGGAGGGGATTGCGGCGACAGTTGCCTACTGGCGCGACACACGCCCGTAGCGCGCCCCACTGAATCCCCTCCGGGAACAAGATACTCTCCCGGAGAGCCCAAGACGCCATTGGTGAGCACTCCCGTGCCCGATCTCAGGGAAACCATCCCCCGAAGTCCGCACATGGGGCGTGCGCGTCTACGCCCGGGCGGTGCCGTCGTCCTCGTGGCCCTCGTCGGCATGTCGGCATCGTGGCCCGATGGTGCGCGGCCCCAGCGGTCACTGACGGACTCCTTCAGCGGCCAGCGCCTCAGCGCCCCCCGAACCGGCGGGCTGCTGGGATTGGCCGAGGACGGCAATGAGAGGGCCAGCACCGCAGCCGGCCTCTCTCTCGGGCCGACGCGGGGCCCCGGCTGGGCGCCGGAGCCCATGCTGGCCCCCGGGCCGCGGCCGACCCCCGGTGCGCAGTGCCGGCTGGGCGGAGGCAAGTCGGGCCGCCGGGCGGCGTGGGTGCTGGCAACGACGGGGGCACTGATCGCCACCGACCGCAACTCGATGCAGGCCCTGAGCTCGGCCTTCGCCGGCGACACCGACGACGCGCTGCTGTCGGCCATCGAGAGCTTCGGGGCCGAGGGCGGAGTGGCCAGTGTGGCGGGGCTCTACGCATTCGGCGACAGATACGACAAGCAGACCGCCCAGATAGCCAGCAGGGCTCTCGGCCGAACGGTCGTCCAGACGGAGGTCCTCAAGACGCTGACGGGCCGGGACCGTCCCCGCGTGGCGGGGGCTCGCGGGGCATTCCACGGGCCCGCCGGCGGCGACGACGCCGAGTCGTTCCCGTCCGGCCATACCGGGATCGCCTTCACGCTCGCCACCGTGTATGGCAAGCGCTACC
Source organism: Armatimonadota bacterium (assembly GCA_050114035.1). Taxonomy (GTDB): domain Bacteria; phylum Armatimonadota; class Zipacnadia; order JAUWAU01; family JAUWAU01; genus JAUWAU01. Next base: position 5,595 of record JASFTE010000062.1, read on the forward strand.
CCAAGTGGAAGTGGCCGCTGTACGGGCTGGCCGCGAGCGTGGGCTGGGCAAGAATGCGGCACGAGGCGCACTTTCCCAGCGATGTCTTCGTGGGCGCGGCCATCGGGATACGCAACGGTCGCCGGGAGATCAAGCGTGCAAAGAGGAGTCGCGCAGCAGCGCCCGCTCCGCTCGTGGCAGCACGCGAGAGCCTCATGCCGTGATGCTCCGCGCCATTCCCCGAGCCTCAGATCGTCTCCAGCTCCGGCTGCGCGAATCCGAGGTACTTGAGAGCGTATGCCTGGAAGTAGACGGGGATGGGTAGGAGCACACACGTGATCCAGTACCCGAGAAGCAATATCAACGCGACCCCCACGGGGATGAGCACGGCGAGGAACCACCATTGCCACGCGGTGATGCCCAGGAGCAGGACGAGGCCGCAGCCGAGCGCGCCGATGGCGGCGAGAGGGATGGCCGCCACGGCGATCCCGAGACATCCGCCGATTAGGCCGGCCATGCCGGCGGCTATGCCGAGGGCGATCTTCAGCAGGAAGTAGATGACGAAGCCCGTCTTGTTGCCGCACAGTATCGGCCAGAAGTGCCGCCAGCCATCGAGCGTGCCGATGCGGCGCAGATACATGATGGGCAGCACGAAGTCGCGCGTCATGGCGCCGATGAGTCCCGCCGCAATCGCCAGCACGAGGGTCATGCCGATGCCATAGACCATGGCGAGCAAGACCGGGGCGGGACTCGGGGCGCCGGTCCCGCGTGCCTCGACCAATGGCCACAGTACGGCGGCGAGGGGCAGACCGACGAAGAGCGCCAACGCCAGCAGGACCAGCAGTCCGAAGCCGATGCGCCAGCACATGTACGAGCTCCCCTCGGCCCTGTTCCGGCCCCAGGACTCGCGAATGCGGACCTCGTTGGTGATGACGGATTCCAGGAAGATGAACCGGAAGACGCTGCTCAGGTAGAGCATCAGCAGCGTCAAGCCGATGCCGACGACGACGAGAGCCGTCCCGCCGGCGATGAGCTCATCGGTGTGCGCCCGGGCCCAGTCGGCGACGCGTTGGGCGAAGTCCTCGAAATCGCCGCCCGGCCCGCCTGGTGCCCCGCCGACGTTCCCGCCGCCGCCACCACCACCGCCGCCCTGCATCATGCCAGCGAGGAAGGCCACGAGTCCCAGCATGAGCCACTTGCGCAGGTTGAAGGGGGAGAACAGCACCCGCTTGAGGTGCTCCCAGGCGGGCACGATGGCGTCCGTGGCGCCCGGCGGGCCCTTCGCCACCGGCGGAGGAGGCGGCGGCCCCGGGGGCGGAGGGGGGTATACGGGGGGCGGAGGCGCCGATGGCGGTGGCGGACCGGGTGGCACGGTCGCCATAGTGGCTCATCGCTCCTTCATGTGAGGACCTTGCCGAGCAGCCTCGGCGTTCAGTTCGGCGTTGTGTCTGTCTCGAGCCGCTGCCGCTGCTTCTCCGTGGGCGGCCAGTCGCCCTGCACAAGGGGGTCGCCAGTCTCCTGCATCCACTGCTGCACTCGATCGCGCAGCGTCCCGAGCACTTCATCGTGTTCCGTGTCACCGGCCAGGTTGTTGTACTCCAGCGGGTCGCTCGCCAGATCGTACAGCTCCTCCTCGGGCCTACTCGTGGCATAGTACTCGTCCCGCATCTCCTCGCCCGCGCGGCCCCGGTAGATGTCCGACGGCAGATACACCAGCGGCCGGTCGCCGAAGTTGCGGACGTACTTGTGGCGAGTGGTGCGGATACCGCGCATGGGGTTGTACTTGTCGTGCCACGTCATCTCCACGAAGACGTCCTCGCGCGGCGCATAGTCGGCCCCGTCGAGCAGCCCGAGGAAGCTCCGGCCCTCCACTCTCTCCGACGCCGGGGTCCCGACGAGATCAAGCAGCGTCGGCAGCATATCCACGTTGCCGAGCAGGTCGTCGTGCGTGCGCCCGCCGTCGAAGCGCCCGGGGAGGCGCATGATGAGCGCCGTCATGATGCCCGGGTCGTAGCACATGCCCTTCGCCCGGGGCATGGCGAGGCCGTGGTCGGTGGTGAAGACCACAAGGGTGCTCTCCTCCAGACCGCTGTGGGTCAGCGCGTCGGTCATGATACCGACGGCCTCGTCCACGGCGTACATGAGGCCGTTGAGCCCGGCGATGTCCTCCCTGATGCCGGGGCGGTCGGGCAGCCAGGGCAGAAGGGTCACGTGTGCCGGGTCGTCGGCGTTGTAGCCCTCGCGCTGGTACGGCCGATGGGGCTCGGCGATGCCGACGCAGGCGAAGAAGGGCTGCTCCGCGCCCGCCTCTCCCCTCTCTCGCAGGAACTCGGCCACGCGCGGCGCGATGCCGAGCGCGTTGCCCGACTCCCCCCGGATGTTCTGGTATCCGAGGCGCTCGGGCTCGGCGGACTCGTGCTGACCGCCGAACAGGTACGTGTCGTACCCGTCGTCGTTGAGGTGCATGGGAATGGTGACCTCGTCGTCGTGGAGCTCCCAGCCGATGTGTGCCAGCCCGACGAGGCCGTTGTTGTGCGGGTAGCGGCCGGTCATGATGCTGCCGCGGCTCGGGGAGCACTGGGCGGCGGTGCAGGCGTACTTGGTGAAGCGCACGCCGTCGGCGGCGAGCTCGTCGAGTTTCGGCGTCGCGAGGCCCGCGCCGTAGCAGCCGAGGTGTTGGCCGACGTCGTGGCAGATGATGAACAGGATGTTGGGACGGTGACTCGCGCTCACGGATGATGCCTCCTGGTCGGTCGGGCTGCAGTGCCGGGCGAGAGGTTCGGCGCCCGAGCGCAGGCCTCCTGCGCGCAGCGCATGGGCCTACGGCAGCGTGTCCGCCATGGGAGGCAACTCGAGGGCTGGCTCACCGAAGAGCAGCACGACCGTGTCTTCGTGGCCGGCGCGAAGTTGGGGTGGAGTACCGAAGCGCAGAGAGACGGTGCCGTCTTCGCCCGATGAGCTCACCGTCGCCCCCCGCGGCGGCTCGCCATTCGACAGGAGGATGCACTTGACGGCAGTGCCTGCCGGCGCGAGCGTGTCGGTCTGCCCCACCTCGACCTTCTCGATGGTGGCTGCTGCGTCGCCCTCCCGCAGCCACAGGCAGACGAGCATCGCCTCTGGCCCGCACTCGAACACGTATGTCTCCAGGCCATCAACAGCCGCCACCTCGACGCTGATTCCCTCGGCGTTCCGGATAGGCCGCTCCCCGAAGAAGGCGTACAGGATCTGCGACCCAAGCCTCCCCGGTGCGCCGGGCTTGCTCCGGTCATCTCCCCACATGAAGACGCGACCGCGGCCCTTCTCCCACGGCTGCTCGCCCCACCACCACAGCCAGCGCAGCGCCGTGCGGGTCGTGGTCACTGCCCCGCGGCCCTTGGCGCCATGCTCCTCCGTGGCCCACATAGCCTCGATTCGGCCCGATGCGATCCACCGCTCGTGGAGTTCATCCAGGACCTCCGGCCACTGAAGCGGCGCGGCGGTCACGAGATAGTGAAACGACATGATGTCGGCCACTTCCCACACTCGCTTGCCCTTGAGCGTCGGCGCGCGAGCGCCCTTGATCTCGGTCTCCAGCAGCTTCGCCAGCCACTCGCGGCTCGCCGGATTGCGGAAGTTGGCGACGGAGCCCAGCACGATCTTCACGGGGGATTCGTCCCCGTACACCTCATGCGCAGCGCGCAGGATCGCCTCGGCCGTCGGCGCGAAGTGCAGCTCCACATAGGCGTCGAGCTGCTCATGCCGATTGAACTCCCGCCAGCGTGCGGGGCCCTGCGTCAGCTCCTGGTGCACCATGCGAATGTTGAAGTGCCCGACGCCATTGATCTCGTTCCCCAGTTGCCAGTGAAGCACCGGGTGCTCGGCGAATTCGCCCGAGTTGAAGGTCTTCACGAAGTGGTAGACGAGGTCTTTCCAGTACTCACCGTCGTTGGCGAGCATCGCCCGGAGCGCGTCCGGCTGGTTGCTAATGCCACACGGCGCCAGGATGGGCACTCCCATCTCGCCGGCATGGCGCACCGCCGCCACCAGGCTGCTCCTGCCCGTATAGCGCCCGTCGAAATCGTGGAAGCGGAGCTCGCCGCTGTAGGGTCCGCGGAACGCCGCGACGCCCTGGTGCTCGCCGTCAGTGACGTCGCAGCGCCAGCCCCAACTATGCAGCGGCAGCCCGCGCGCCATGCCCGCGTCGGGTCTGTCGGCAGTGTAGTGGACGCCGAAGAGGTCCTTCCAGCGGATGGGAGCTGCCTCGTCCCGAGCGTACGCGACGAGGATAACGGCCACCAACAAGGGGATGAGGCCGCACAGCAGAGGCCCGATCGGGGACGTGAATCTGCGCATGGCCGCCACTTGGGTGTGGCCCGGATCGCCTAATGGTCGTCGGACGCCTATTTCCCCGGCGACCGCAGTAGGCGCTTCATGACCTCGGCGGGCTGCTCGGCGCGCGATCGGCCGGACTCGAACGATGCCATGGCCTCGCGCGTCTCGTCGTCCTGACGCATGGTGAGCAGATGCTCGCCGGGGCGCACGACCTTGAGTTGGTGGGCGGCCTCGATCCTCTTGCCCTCGGGGGTGCCGAGGAACTCGAGCCGGCCCTGCAGCTCGTCGTGCTCGCGCTGCAGCTTGTCGAGCTGCTCCTCGAGCTGCAAGACGCCGGCGGACGTGCGGTACCCGTCGGTGATGGTCTGCGCGCTACCGCGGAGGATGGCGAGTACGGCGATGCCCGCGAGGGTAAACCAGAGGACGCGCATTTGGACGATGCGCCGTCTGGCGGCGTGCGGCCGGATGCGCCCCCAGCCAACGTGCCTCGACATTTGCTGTGCCTCCTGCTGCGATGTAGGCTGCGATTGGTTCAGCGGCTGGTTGATTGCTCCTATTATGGCACGCCGGGCAGCGATATGCAAGGCCCTTTTTGGGCGAATGCCTTCCGGCCCTGGACTCCACGGGCCAACGGGCGACCGGGGCCGCCAACGGAGGCGGGGCGAGGGGCGAAGGTCGCCCCGATGGGCCCGTATGGGCCGCCGCGCGGGCAATGCTATCTCAGATTGTAGAACACGTCCTTGCCCAGGTACTGCGCCGCGTTGCCGAGCTGCTCCTCGATGCGGAGCAGCGCGTTGTATTTGGCGACGCGGTCCATGCGGCACGGTGCGCCGGACTTGATCTGCCCGGCGTTGGTGGCCACGCTGAGGTCGGCGATGGTGGCATCGTCCGTCTCGCCGCTGCGGTGCGAGATGACGGCGGTGAACGAGGCGCGCTTGGCCATCTCCACGGCGGCGAGGGTCTCGGTGAGCGTGCCGATCTGGTTGAGCTTTATCAGGATGGAGTTCATGGCGCCCAGGCTGATGGCCCGTCCCAGGCGCGTCGTGTTGGTGACGGTGAGGTCGTCGCCCATGATCTGCACTTTGTCCCCGAGGCGCTCGTGCAGCTTCACCCAGCCATCCCAGTCCTCTTCGGCGAGGCCGTCTTCGATGGACACAATGGGATGCTCGTCCACCAGGTCGGCGTAGTAGTCGATCATCTCCTCGCTCGTGTACTGCTCGCCCTCGCCCGCAAGGACGTACTTGCCGGCCTTGAAGAAGCTGCTGGCGGCGGGGTCGAGCGCGATGGCCATGTCAGAGCCCGGCGTGTAGCCGGCCACCTCGACGGCATGCAGGACGGCGCGGATCGCCTCTTCGTTCTTGTCGAAGTCGGGGGCGAAGCCGCCCTCGTCGCCCACGCTCGTGCGCATCTGGCGACCCGCGAGCACGTTTTTGAGCGTCTGGTATGTCTCGGCGCACATCCGGTACGCCTCGCGGAAGGACTTCGCACCGATGGGCATGACCATGAATTCCTGCAGGTCGAGGTTGTTGTCGGCGTGCTCGCCGCCATTGACCACGTTCATCAGCGGCACGGGAAGCACACGCGCACCCACGCCGCCGATGTACTGGTACAGTGGCAGCTCGAGCGTCTGCGCGGCCGCCTTGGCCACGCCGAGCGAGACACCGAGTATGGCGTTGGCGCCGAGCTCGCCCTTGTTCCCGGTGGCGTCCGCGGCGATCATGAGCTCGTCGATGACCACCTGTTCGGTGGCGTCGAGGCCGCGGAGCTTCGGGGCGATCGTGCGGTTGACGTTGCGGACGGCGTTCTGCACCCCCTTGCCGCCGAAGCGCTCGTGGTCGCCGTCGCGGAGCTCCAGCGCCTCGTGCGTGCCGGTGGAGGCGCCCGATGGCACGCCGGCGCGGCCGATCTGTCCACTGGCCAGCAGCACATCGACCTCAACGGTCGGATTGCCGCGGGAGTCGAGAATCTCTCTGGCGTGAACGTCCTGAATGGTCGTCACAATGACACGCTCCCAGATGTGACATCCAGCCCCACGCTGACCCGGTCCCTAATGACCGATCCCCTGCTCTTCGATGGCGGCCTTCGCCGCCGCCACACGGGCGATGGGAACGCGCAGCGGCGAGCAGCTCACGTAGTCCATTCCCACCTCATGGCAGAACTCGACCGATGCGGGCTCGCCGCCGTGCTCGCCGCAGATGCCGATCTCCAAGTCCGGGTTGGTTTTGCGGCCAAGCTCGTTGCCGATCTCGATCATCTTGCCCACACCGGGGCGGTCGATGGTGTCGAAGGGGTTGGCGCCGAGTATCGCCTTGTCAATGTACTGCTCCATGAACTTGCCCTCGACGTCGTCGCGGCTGAAGCCGAAGGTGGTCTGGGTGAGGTCGTTGGTGCCGTAGGAGAAGAACTGGGCGTGCGCGGCTATCTCGTTGGCGGTCAGGCATGCACGTGGCAGCTCGATCATGGTGCCGACCATGTACTCGACGCGCGCGCCCGCTTCCTGCATGACGTGCTGGCCGACCTGGTCGATGATCTTGCGCAGCATCTCGACCTCCGCCGCCATGCCGGCGACCGGGATCATGATCTCG
>JASFTE010000063.1:0-12420 GCA_050114035.1 Armatimonadota bacterium
TCTTCCTGGCCAACCTGGTGGCGCTGAGCTCCGCCGAGCCGACCCTCACTCCACACGACGCCGACCTCGAGATGCTCCGCCGGGCGCTGCACCGCATCCGCGGCGATCGGGAGCCCTTCCTCGCCGCTGAGCGGACCGTCTACGGCCTGGCGGCCATGGATATGTGGATCAAGCAGATGGAGACCGTGCCGGGCTTCTGCGCCGAGTGCCAAGAGCGATCGCAGCGCGGCTGGACCGATGCCAAGGACAACGGGATCATCGTGCAGGAGGGAGCCCGGGTCGTGGCATCCTATTTGCGCAAGCGCCTCGACACGTTCCCCGCCGCGGCCCGGCCACACCTGAAGGCGACGGCCGGGCGCTACGACCGGATCGTGGAGCTGCTGGGCCCCGCCGTGACCGGCGAGGGCGGGGAGAGCTACCGGCAGTTCGTCGGCGACGCCGAGAAGCAGAGGGCCCACGCCGAGAACGTCCTCCGCCCCATCAAGTCCGAGCTGGCCGCCGCGGCCGACGACATCGAACAGGCCCTCCACGCCGCCTACCCGCGAGCCGCCTCGCTCGACGACGTCCCAGCGGGCGGAGGAGCATCCAACGACTTCGTGCAGGGGCTCGCGGTCGCCATGTGCTACTGCGGCACGCCGACCGACTACGACACGCTCATGGGCGACCTGGGTGTGGCCTTCATCATGCAGGCCAGCGAAGAGGGGCCCTTCATCGACGGAGCCCTGGACGCGGGCTGGTGGCCGTTGGCTGCCGAGTGCCTACCCACGTACCTCGACTTCGTCGAGCAGACCACGGGCCGGAGAATCCACTACCTGAGCGGCGACGACGACGAGTACAAGCGCGACCCGGCGCAGCACTACCGCCAGACCTTCGAGATCGACGTGAAGGCCGCCATCGCCGACGCAAGAGCCGTCCTGGCCAAGGGCCCCTTCTGGAAGCTCATCACCGGATACGATGAGCAGGAGCACCCGCTGCTGGGACACTGTCCCGCTACGTTCGAGAAGCAGACTGTGCGCCTCGAGCAGTACCCGTGGGCGATGGCTGTCCTGGGGTCAGAGATCCCGCGTCTCGACAGGAAGATGGCAGACCTGGAGGCGCTTCGGCACGCGGTCGCACTCGCGCGTGACCGGGTGCCCATGCCCGGCGGCTATCTCACGGGTCAGAGGGCCTTCGCCGTCTGGGTTCGCACGCTGCGAGACACGGAGCACTTGGGCCAGAGCCGCTGGCACGCCAACGTGTGCCTACACCTGCACATCAACCGCCGCGCCGCCGTGACCTACCTGCATGCCATGGCGAAGCGGCATCCGAAAGCCGTTGCGGCCCGCCTCAACGCCGCCGCCGATCGCTACGAGCAGGTGCTCGACCATGTCAAGCGCGCCGATGCGAGCCACGATGCGTTGATGTCGGAGGCCGGTCGCGAGAAGCTGGCGCGCCTGGCCGAGGGCATCGCCGATCTCGAGGCCCAAGCCATCGCCGAGATCGAAGCGGCGCTGCTGGCCGCAGCCTGACCGCGGCCCACACGAGAGGGGCGCCGTCGGGGACATGGGCTGATTCGGCGTGTGGGAGGATGCGAAGTGGCACCGAGGCGATGATGCAGGATTGAAGGCGCTCGTGGCCATCGCGACGAAGCCCTGAGATGCGGAGGTGCCGCGGATGGACACGGGCGGGCACGATCCACGACTTCCCCGGATGTACACGGACTTCGCCGAGTACTGGACACTCATCAGCGATCCGGCCGATTACGCGGAGGAGGCCGCGCAGTGGCGCGATGCGCTGCGGAGCCGGCTGGGGCCGGGGCGGCACAAGATCCTGGAGCTCGGCGTCGGGGGTGGGCACAACCTCTCGCATCTGACGAGCGACTTCGACGCCGTCGCCGCCGACCTGTCCCCGCGGATGATCGAGCAAGCCCGCAAGCTCAACCCGGGCGTGGAGTTCCACGTCGGGGACATGCGCAGGATCCGCCTGGGGCGCAAGTTCAGGGCCGTCCTCGTCCACGATGCCATCAGCTACATGCTCACTGAGGACGACCTCCGCGCCGCCTTCGCCACGGCCGCCGCGCACCTGGACCCCGGCGGCATCTTCATCACGGCGCCGGACTGGCTGCGGGAGACGTTCCGGGAGCCCTCCATTGATCACAGCACGCGCACCGACGGCACGGTCACGCTGACTCATCTTGAGTACACGTACGACCCGGACCCATCGGACACCACCATCGAGTCACTGAGCTGGTACATCATCCGTGAGGGCGCGGACCTCCGCATCGAGCAGGACCGCCACGTGCTGGGGCTGTTCAGCCTGGAGGTCTGGCTCGACCTGATGCGGAGCGCCGGCTTTGACGCCGACACGGTAGCCTGTGAGTGCGAGGACGACCCGCGCCAGCCCTACCTCCTGGTGGGCGTGCTGCGGGAGCTCGCCTGACGGTGGACGAGAGGGGCTGCCGCGGCATATACTATGCCCGGATGGAGTACGACGGCGACCTGGCAGTTCGCGTGATAGCCGGGGCGCCAGTCCACGAGAGCGATGAGCAGGCCGGCGCCGGAACAGATCTCCCCCGGTCAGCCGCCCACGGGCGGCCTGCGGCTGCAGCTCGTGCCGTCGGCTGCAGGCGGTCGGCGACGCCTTGACTGGGTGACCGAGTTCGCCATTCCCCTGGGCATCATCGGCCTGCTCGGCAGCTTCCTGTACTACCTGATCCACCTGCGCTCGCTCGCCGGCGGCGGTGCCAGTGGGGCGCTCATGTGGGTGTGTTTCTTCTTCCTGCTGGGGACCGTGTTCGTCACGCGCGTGCGCACCAAGTACGGCGAGTCGGCCATCGCGGCGCCGTACATCATCGGTCTCGCCGCGGCCATCGGCCTCTTCATGTTCCAGTTCACCATGTGGGCCGGCTCCCTCGTGGCCGGACGAATGGCCGGCGGGGTGCTGGTGGATCTCATGCTCAACTACGCCATCGTCGCGCTCATCTGGTATGGGGCGAGCCGACTCACGCGGGAATGCACCGCCGAGGACACCACGGAGCGCGCGGGCGAGGAGGGGATGCTGAACGACATTGCCCCCGGGCGGGAGGGGCGGCGCCGTCGGCCGATCGGCGACCGCCGCGTGACCAAGCACCCCGGTTGGCTCGTCATGTGGTTCTCGCTGGTCGCGGTGATCGTCTTCGCCCTCGGCCAGCGGGCAACGAGGTCGCTGTCCGAGGAATCGGTGCCCTTCGCCTTCAAGTGCCTGCTGACGTACCTGTTCTTTGCCATGGCGCTGCTGGCGCTCACGAGCCTCTCGGCGCTGCGGATGCAGGTGCGCCGAAAAAACCTGGCGCTTTCGGGGGCCGTCGCCCCGGCGTGGATCTGGACCAGCGCCATAGCCATCTGCGCCATCCTCGCCGTCGCCGGGATCCTCCCCCGGCGGGACTCGGAGCGAGGCAGACGCCCACGCGACGCTGTGGCTGAGTCACGTACCGGCCGGGAGCGGGAAGGGATGGCCGGGCCCGTGGAGGGCCAGCGGCGGCGCGACCAACGGCGGCGGGGCGAAGGTGACGAGCCGGCCGCTCCGGGAGGCAAGGACGCGGAATCGCAGGGAGCCGGCGAGCGTGACGGCGAGGGTGAGGGCCAGCGCCCGGGGGACACCGACGCAGCCGGAGCCAGCGGGCAGGAGGGCTCTGCGGCGGGAGGGACAAGCGGCGAGGGGGCCGGGCAAGGTCGTGCAGCCGCGCAGCACACCCCGCCACCGGGCAGGGACCTGATGTGGCTCCTGAAGATCCTCGCCGCGATTCTGCTCGCGCTCCTGGCGCTGTACGTGCTCTACCGCCTCGCCCGGCCATTCGTCGCCTGGCTGCGGCGGGCCACCGGCTGGAAGCTCCGCGTGCCGCCCGTCTTCGCCGCAATGCTGCAGCGGCTGCAGGCGCTGCTGGCACGCATCCTGTACCTGCTGCGTCTGCGGCGGTTGGGGGGGACCGTTGCCGCGGATGCGCACGGGATCGATCGGGGAACGCTGGCCGACCCGTTCACGGATCGGAGCCTCGCGGGCAGATCGCCCGCCGAGAAGGTGCGGCACGTCTACGGGGCCATGCTGGCCTATGCGGAGCTGCTGGGCTGTCCGCGCGCCCCCGAGCAGACGCCGCTGGAATACCTGCGGGAGCTACCCGCCCAGATGGCCCCCATCCGCCACGAGGCGGGCACGCTCACCCAGTACTTCGTCCAGGCCTCCTACACGCCGCAGGACATCACGGACGAACAGGTAGATTCCCTCAAGGGCATCTGGAGCAGGCTCCAGGGGCACATCGACGCGGCCCTGGCCCACGAAGAGTCGGCCCAGCCGGCGTAGCTGTTGGGGGGCACCCGGCGAGTCGCCCCTACGGTGTCTCCGTCAGCCACACCGCCGACGACCAGCAGGCGTTCTGGTCCTCCTGGATCGCCCGCACATAGTAGTAGCAGTCGCCCTCGGGTGGAGCCATGTCCTTGTGGACGAACCTGGCGCTGTTGGTCGTCGGCTGGTGCGAGTAGATGATCTCGTTGTTGCGCACGATGTCCACGCTCGTCAGCTTGCGCATGCCGGTCACGTCCACCGTCAGGTTGCGGGGCGTCCGGAGCGGGCACGTTGCGCCCATGAGGTGCTCGTCCCCGATGCGGAAGTCGAGCAGCATCTTCTCCGTGGCCGCGTAGGTGCGGCGGGCCTTGATCGCGTCGAAGATCCCCTCCCGCGTCATCTCGGTGGCGTACGCGCAGGCATACGAGATGTGGGTGGACATGTGGTCGGAGCTGGCGATGACGCCGACGCGCACGTTGCGTTCCAGCGCGTCCCACAGGGACCCTCTGTCCCTGCCGGGGCTCAGCCCACGCGGCCGCGGCGACTGCGCGTACTCGTAGGAGCCCCGGTGCCCCTGGAAGAGCTCCACCACGGGCTCCAGCTCCCGGTTGCTGTACTGCCAGTCATGCCAGGGCCCGGAGAGCTGGTGGGGGATGCTGATGGCATCCCCCCGACCCGCGAGCGTGCGCCAGAGGCGGACCGTGTCGTTGGCGCCCTGTACCTCGGCCGGCTCCAGGACCATCGGATGGCCCCGGGTGAGGTGAATGATGTTCCGGTGCCCGAGCCCGTTGCCCATGCTCCGCTCGTAGGCGTAGAAGGGGATGAGGCGGCCATCGGCGTGGAAGAGGTCGGCGCTCTTCTGGGTGCACCACCAGGAGTACGGCGTCGAGTGCGTGTGGTGGTCGGTGACGGCGACGAAGTCGAGCCGCCCGGCGTCCAGCGCGTAGCGGTACACGTCCTGCCGCGTCCCGTCAACGCTCGAGGAGCACTGGGAGATGTCAGTGTGCCGATGGAAGTCGCCCCAGAATAGCTCGTACCGCTGGCCGCCCGCGGCGATGGCTGGGCGCTCATCGAGCACCGGCTGGTCGGGCGGCAGCATCGCCACGTTCGGGGAGAGCGGCGCCGTCAACGGGATCTCGCTCGCCGGCAGCGAGGGTCGGGGGATCTGCGCCACGTACACGTTGCCGTCCTTGACGCGCTTCGTCGGATGCCCCTGCTTCCAGTCGAAGTCGCGCCCGTCCCCCGCCCACGCGGCGACAAGCGTGCCGTCGGGTGCCACGCACCAGGATGGCTGCTGCTCGGTCCGGCCGCCGCTGCGGGGCAGGAGCATGGGCTTCGACCAGCCGTTCCCGTCGTTGAAGATGGCGTACGTATACCAGGCGGCGTTGATGTGCACGTGGAAGCCCTGGAAGTTGACGCGGTACAGCAGCCACAGCCGGCCGTCGCCATCGACTGCGAGGCGCGGCAGCTCGTAGTACGGGCCCCCGCGATCCGTGTCGCGCTTGAACTGCACCCACTCGACGGATGGGAGCGCCGCGCCGATATCGTGCTGCAGGCCCTGCAGCTCGGCGCCTGCCAGGCACGCGAGGCCGATGCGGCGGTACGTGTGCGACGGGCCGAGCGTCCCGAAGGCCCCGAAGCTGAAGCCCGACTTCTCGCTGTAGTCCTTGCCCCAGCCCGGGCCGCCGACGTCCCAGCCGATCCAGTAGCGCCCGGCGGCATCGCACGCTACGGTCGCGTGCGCCTCGAAGTTCTCGCTCGCGGCGACGGGCATCGGGTCGGAGAGCTCGCCGTCGGCGAACGTCCTGGCGTACACGTCGTAGCTGCCGTTCCGGTACGTGTCCCACACGATGCAGGCGCTCCCACCGCCGGCCGCGGCGATGGCGGGCTGCCAGTCGCTCGCCGGATGTGTCGTCACCTGTGTCGGGCCGCCCCACCGGCCACGCCGACAGCGCATCAGCCACACGTCGCTGTTGCCGCCCTCGATGGACTGCCACACGAGCCAGAGGTCGCCGTCCCGGTCGGCGATGAGCCGGGGGTAGATGTCGGGCCCGGGCGAATCCGTGAGCCGACGCGGCCTGCCCCAGCGGTTCCCCGTGTGCTTCGCCGCGAACAGGTCCCAGCGGCCCTCGACGTTGGCGCTCCAGACGGCCCACACGCCGCTCCCGCGCCCGGCGGCGATCCGCGGCTGATGGTAGTCGCCGGGCTCCGCGGTGACGGCTCGGGGGTCCGACCACGACGTGCCGTCAAAGGTCCGAGTCAGCGCAACGTCGCCGCCCTCGGCATAGGAGAGCCATGCGACCCACGTGCGCCCCGTCCGGTCGCGGGCCAGCGCGGGGTAGTCGTCGTCCCGCTCCGCCGTCGAGAGCGCGGTCTCCCCGGGCAGCAGTTGGGCCGTGACGTCGCCGCCCAGCAGCTGCGACACGGCGCCGAGCTGCAGGCGCGCGAGCGGGACCACGACATGCTGCCCGTTCGCGGTCAGCTCGATGGCGGCGCCCCTCTCGCCGGAGACGCGGAGCAGGAAGCCGTCCGTGGAGCCCTCCGTGGTCTTGCTGACGGCGCGTCCCGGGCGAGACGTCAGGCTGTACGTCCCATCGGCACTCAGTGTGTCCTTGTCCGCATCCTCGAGGGACCACGGCGTCACGGCCAGCAGCTCTGCCAACCGCATCTGCACGCCGCCGCGCCACTGCTTCGGCTCCTGCGTCTTCAGGCCGAACTCGAGCTTCACCGTGACGATCTCGGCGCAGTAGGCGTCAGTGGTGGGCAATGCGCCCAGGACGACCATGGCGACGCACAAGGCCGACGGTCCACCGCCCGGGTGCCGCAATGGGAACAGCAATGAGCGCATGGCGACGCCTCCTCTTCGCATCATCGTCGGTGCTGCGAGTGTATCTGCTCAAGACGCCTCAGCGCAACCTCTTTTCGCTACAAGGACGGAGCGCATCGGCGAGGAACACTCCAGCGGGTCGGTTCGAGAGCAGGCACGCGCCGCGAAGCCGCCCGGGGGAGCGGTGAGCGGCAAGGCCGCAGCGCGGGAGAGCGCCATGGCTCACACACCGGCGAAGACAACGCGCGGGAAGCCCCGGGCGCGGGTGCTCGACATCGGCGCCGAGCGCACCTGCGACTGCCCGGCGAAGCACATCAACTGCCTCACGGCCAAGGAGTGGCTCAAGGCCCAGATCGGTGTCTGGCAGTTCTACTACGAGGGGCGAGACATCCGGGACAAGGATCTCCACCCGGCAGCCTACCCCATCGCCCTCGCCACACGCTGCATCGAGCTGTTCACACACAAGGGCGAGCTCGTTCTCGACCCCTTCGTCGGCAGCGGGACGACCCTGGTCTCCGCGCGCGACACCGACCGGAACGCCGTCGGCTTCGACCTGCAGCCGGAGTACATCGAGCTGTGCGATGAGCGCCTGAGCCAGCAGCAGTTGCTGTCCGATTCGGCGCAGGTTGCCATCTGTGACGACGCGCGCAGCATCGGCGAGTACCTGCCCGAGGGGTCCGTCTCCCTGATCCTCACCTCGCCGCCGTACGCCAACCTGCTCAACCGCCCCCGGAAGAACAAGTCAAGACGCGGCCCGGACCGGCGCAACCGCCAGTACAGGCGCGTGGAGCAGTACTCGCAGGACGAGCGCGACCTGGGGACGCTGCCGCTGGAGCGTTACGCGGAGGAGATGGGCGCGATCTTCGAGGGGCTGCTGCCGCTCCTGCGGCCGAAGGCGCACTGCGTGGTGAACGTGCCGGACATGTGGTGGGAGAACGAGCGCATCACGATCCACATCGCGGTGGTGGAGGCGCTGCGGTCGGTGGGCTACGAGCTGCGGAACACAATCATCTGGGACCGCACGAACATCGTGAACCGGATCGGCATCTTCGGCTGGCCCAGCAACTACATCACCATGGGCGTGAGCTTCGAGTATCTGCTGGACTTTTGGCGGCCGCCCACCCCCTAGCCGCCCTCTCCCAAGTGCCCCATGAGGCCGACACGTCGCGCTGCGTGTGCGAGCCGTGTGTCGTTGGTGTACAGGGGGCAGCGACGCTGCTCAGCCAGTGCGAGGTAGGCGGCGTCGTAGACGGCAAGATCGTGTTCGAGCGCCAACTCCCAGGCCCGATGGCAAATGGGACCGAATCCCCGCAAGTTGATGCCCAAGTCCAGCAACCAGCGCAGGGCCTTGCTTGCCTCCTCCTCGGTGAGCCGTTTGCGCGCCACACCCATCCGCAAGGCATTGGCGACCTCGTACTCCCACAGCGATGGAGCCAGGAGGCGGATCTCGCCACCGTGCAGGGCCGCCAGGATCCCACGCGCGTCAAGGCTGGCCTGCTCATCGGGTGCGGCCCAGGACAGCGCGAAGCTCGCGTCAATCACGGCTTGTGGCATGGCGTTGCTCTAGCTCCCGCCGGCTCTCCCGAAAGAGTTCTTGCGCTGAGACGCCCCGGCGCCGCAACTCCTCGCGTAGGGCGAGGAGCCCCTCAACCGCCTTCCGGCGCCGCTCAAGCTCGGCCGAGCTGGGACGCGCGGGTTGTGTGGGCAGGTCTGCTTCCCTGATGCGCCATTGCCTGGGGCCAACTTTCGAGGCGCGCAGCAACCCACGCCGTATCCACCGCCGGAGGGTCTGAGGATGCATCTTCAGTCGCCTCGCAGCTTCCTTCACCGTGAGCAGTTCCTCGGCCATCGCGTCACCTTCCGTGATCACAATGTACCATTATGTCCCATAAAGTCAAGTAACGCCGTGCACAACTGCCCGCTTCTGCCCGACTCCGGCTGGTCCTGAACAGATAGAATCGCCATCGCGGACGCGATGGCGAGAAGCCAGATCGGTGTCCTGTCGACCCACGACCAAGCACTGACCACTATTCACTGTCCACTGCCTTCACCCACACTGCCTCGCCACTTGCTCGACGTTATGCGGGTGCTTCCAGTCGAAGCGCCACCAGTCGAGCATGTCGTCGGGCCGGGACATGTCCGTCTGGATCTGCTCGGCGCTCTTCCCGGCCCGCAGCGCGGCGGGGACCTCTTGGAGCAGCCCCTGGAAGTACTCCATGAACCGCCGCAGGTCCGCCGTCGTCGCCGTCGGCCCGTGGCCCGGGACGATGACGTCGGCATCGAAGTCCACGAGGCGCTGCATGATCCCCGTGAGTATGGCCGCGCTCTGCTCCGTGATCCGATGCAGCGGGATGAGGCCCCAGCCGAATAGATCCCCGACGCAGAGGACCTTCCCCCACGGGAACAGCAGGGCAATGTCGCCGGGCGTGTGCGTGCCGCCGGCGTGATGCAGCTCGACGGTGCGTGGCCCTCCCTGAATGGACAGCGATGTACCGAAGGTGATGTCGGCGTTCCCATCGCCCGCGCCGCGCTTGGCAGGCGCAGTTGATTCGTGGGCGATGATCGTCGCGCCGGCCTCGGCGAAAGCGACGTTACACGCGGTGTGGTCGCCGTGCCAGTGGGTGATGGCGAGGTAGCGCACGGGTTTGCCGGTGGTGTCCCGGACGTGGTCGAGCACTTCCCCGGCGAGCTGCGGCTGCTCGAGGGCATCCACGATGAGCACGAAGTCGTCGAGCACGGCCCAGGTGCAGTTGTCCACGGCGTGGCGCACGAACACGCCGGGGGCGATCTCGCTGACTTTGCCTTCCTCGAACATGGCTCTGTCTCCCCCTGTCGCTGTGACAGTCCTTGTCGTTTCTCCGTGTGGCTGAGGTTGGTGGCCAAGCACCCTCCAGCACCTGCTTCGACCTCATGGGGCCTCACACTGACCACTGATTACTGGCCACTGCCTTCAAGGCTCGAACGGCTCGTCGTAGTCGTTGAGCCGGAATATCTCCTTGGGCTCCCTGCGGGGCCGGGCCGGCGGGTCGGCGTCCGGGACGCCCAGGGGTGTGAGGCAGATGACGCGGACGTCCTCAGGGATGTTGAGGAGGCCCTTGACCTCATCCTCCTTGAAGGCGCCGATCCAGCACGTGCCGTAGCCGAGGGCCGTCGCGGCGAGGACCATGTTCTGCAGCGCGATTGTGGGGTCCACCACCCACCACTTCTCGCTCACCTTGGGGAGCCCACAGCCGGCTATGATGACCCCGGCGTCCGCCATCCACATCTGCCCGTTGCAGGCGTCCGCTACCTTCTGCTTCAGCTCATCGTCCGTGACGATGACGAACTCCCAGGGCTGCCGGTTGCCTCCCGACGGCGCCTGCCGGCCGGCCTCGAGGATCGTGCGCAGATCCTCGTCATTCACGGCATCCTGCTTGTACTTCCGCACGCTCCGACGATCCGTAATAGCCTGGATGGTATCCATGATTGCCTGCTCCGCCTCCTTCCGGGTCCGCACAGGCGCAGAGAGGCGCTGCCTGTGGAGTGGCACATTCCGTGCGCCGTGGCTGCATTCCTTCAACAGCCACGGGGTGGTCGGTCGCAGGCAGAAGCTCGCGGCCCGCACCGGACAAGAGGCGTTTCCCGCCTCGGCGGAGAAGCAGTGGCGTCGCCGGGAGGCTGAGAACCAACCACTGGGTGTGGAGGGGTATATGTCTTACATCAAATTCGTCGGCACCGCGGGGGCGCGGTTCGTTGTGGCCAGGCAGGTGCGGGCGTCGGGCGGCGTGTGGTTCTCGCTGGCCGGGGCCAACGTGCTAGTCGATCCGGGATCCGGGTCGCTCGTCAAGTGCCTCGCCAGCCGACCGAAGCTGGATCCGAGCGGGCTCGATGCGGTCATTCTCACGCACAAGCACCTCGATCACAGCGGCGACGTGAACTCGATCCTCGAGGCCATGACGAACGGCGGCCGCGACAGGCGCGGCACCCTGTTCGCGCCCCACGACGCCATCGGCGATGAGCCGGTTGTGTTCCGGTACGTGCGCGAGTACGTGGGGCGCATCGAGGAGCTGCACGAGGGCGGGTCCTATGAGGTCGGCGCTCTGCGCTTCTCCACCCCCATTCGCCACCGGCACACCGTGGACACGTACGGGCTCAAGTTCCACCTGCCCGAGCTCGACATCTCTCTCATCGCCGACACGACGTTCTTCCCCGAGCTCGTGGAGGCGTACAGGGCCGACGTGCTCATCATCAACAGCGTCCTGCTGGAGCCGGCTCTGCAGCCCCACATCCAGCATCTGTGCCTGAACGACGCGCGCCAGCTCATCGGTGGCATCAGGCCGAAGATCGCGATCCTGACGCACTTCGGCATGGCCATGATCCGCTCGCGCCCGCCGGAGCTCGCCGAGCAGCTCACCGCGGAGCTTGGCATCGAGACCATCGCCGCCCGCGATGGGATGAAGTTCGACCTGGCGGAGCATGGGCTGATCGCCGCCGCCGACGCAGAATGAGGTGCACGCCATGCGCTACGCCGCCGCCGTGGACGACTCAACGGGGCTGGTGCTGCTCGGCGACGGGGAGGGCGGCATCCAGGCATCCGTCGCCCCGGCCCACGGGGCGGAGCTCTCGAGCCTGCGATATCGCCACGAGGGCGAGTACATTGAGACGCTCTACCGGGGCAATGACTTCACGGAGCCCGGGCATGGCTGGCGCGGGCGAGCGCCGGTGCTGTGGCCCGCCGTGGGGCGCAACTTCACGGCGGCGCACCTCGATGAGCTGCAGGGCGCCGGGGACTACGATGGCATCTGCACGTATGAGCACGACGGCACCACGTGGCGAATCCCCCGCCACGGCTTCGCCATGCACGTGCCGTGGGAGCTGCAGTCGCACGCGGCGGACGCGGCCGGCGCGACGGCCACCTGCACGCTCAGCAGTAGTGACGCCACGCGGAGCCAGTACCCCTTCGACTTCGACCTCAGCGTCCGCTTCCGCCTGGCCGACGGCGCCCTGCGCATGACGTATCGCGTCGAGAGCCGCAGCGACGGCCTGCCCTTCTCTATCGGCAATCACCTGAGCTTCCGCCTGCCCTTCGGGCCCGGCGGCGGCTTCGAGGACGTCATGGTGTGGGGCCCCATTGACCGGCAGCAGGACATCACGGAGGCGGGGCTGTTCTCGGGGCGCGTGCTTCCCTTCGACCTGCACGCCGGGGGGCGTCTGTCCACGGAGGCACTGCACAACGGGGTGTTCGGGCCGGCGCCGCCGGAGAACGCGTGCGTGGAGGTGTGGCAGGAGGGGGCTTTCGGCTTCCGCGTGGGTCAGCG
>JASFTE010000064.1:0-12215 GCA_050114035.1 Armatimonadota bacterium
TGAAGATGCTGAGCCAGCCGGCCGGTCGGGGGCTCGGGAAGCGCACGTGGGTGGCGAACTGGCGCGCGTCGAGGTTGAGCAGCGACTTGCCCTCCTCGGTGAGCGTGTGCCGGCCGTAGACGCGCCCCGCGAAGCGGCCCTCGATGGTCATGAGGTCGTACGGCTCGGGCAGCTCCACGTGCAAGCCGTTGCCGTTGTTGAATCGGTAGTTGTACAGCGGCGGCCAGCCGTTGCCGAGCTTGCCGTCGAAGACCTCGTTGCCCTCCTTCATCACCACGCGCGCCTGCAGGGGCACTACCTGGCGCACGGCGTTGGCCGCGCGGCCGCTCTGTCCCAGCTTCACGACGGGCCGGGAGCGGTCGTCCTGTTCCCAGGATAGCTCGCGGAGGCGATCCGCCCGGTGCGCCTCATCCCAGGCGAGCGGAGCAAGCTGCTCGCGTCCCGGCGGGCGATTGCGTTCGCGGAGCGCGGCGATCTGCTCGGGGGCAAGCGGCCGGTCGAACACGTACAGCTCGTCGTAGGCGATGTTGTCGGAGTACACCAGCACCAGCGTGTCTGGATCCACGCCGCGGGAGAACCACGAGGCCTCACCCCAGCTCGAGGCCACCTCCTCGCCGTCGAAGTAGAAGCGCGAGCCGTAGGCCTGGTCCCAGGTGACGGCGATGTGGTGCCAGACGCCCTCCTGGAGGCGCGCGGTGCGCGGCGTGTGCAGGATGTGCGGCTTGTACACCTCATCGGCGAACCAGACGGAGATGGAGTTGCCCTTGTTCGAGAACCGGCCGTACATGCGCCAGTAGTACGGGTCCACGGTGTTTATGGTCAGCATCTCGAAGCCGTAGAGCCGCTGCGTCTCGCGGATGAAGAAGGCGATGGTGCCGCGCTCCGGGCTGACGTTGGCCAGCACGTCGTAGTAGCCGAGCTCGCCGCCCGCGCTCCCGCTGAGCGCCTTGCCGAAGACGCCGTCGATGTGCCTCCCACCGCCGGGGCCGCGCTCGGCCCGGGCGTAGCGGGCGAGGTAGGGCACGTCGGGGCCGAGGGCGACGTCGGCGCGGCGATCCGTGTCGAAGGAGGCGTGGAAGAGGAGACCGTCGCCGGGGTCGGGCGGGGCCGGGCGGATGTTGGGCTGGGCGGCCGACTGCCTGACGCCGAGCAACATGGTGCAGAGGAGCGTGAGGATGGGACGAGACAAGGGGGTCATGGTGAGACCGCTCCTTCGTCGATCGGTGGGTGCATGCGTGTTCGCGGAGGCATGTGGCCTGGCCTCTCATCGGCGGGCGCAGGAATCGCCCGGTGTCAAGACCAAACTCTGAGGCTGTGACGCCCGAATCCCTCGACATCAGCGAAGCAACGCAGGCGGATGTCGGCGCCATCGCCGACGTGCTCGGCGTCTCCTTCGCGGACGAGTACGCGCCGCTGTTCACGCGGGACGAGCAGACGCGGCGGCGGTGCGTGGAGGCGCTGCTGACGAGCGGCTTCCTGGACTGGCGCGAGAGCACGCTGGTGTGCCGGGCGGATGGGAAGGGGGTCGGGGTGGCGATCCTGCGCTGGACGCCGCGCCGGCCCCGGCGGCCCGCGTGGCGGTGCCTGCAGGCGCTTGCGGCCGTGCTCGGCTGGGCGCGGGCGACGCTCGCCGTGGGGAGCCTGCTGCTGACGCCCGAGCAGCGACCGAAGCGCGGCGCGTGCGAGCTGCTGGTGATCGCCGTATTGCCGGTGTACCGGCAGCGGGGGATCGCCCGCCGGCTCATCGTGGTGGCCGAGAGGGAGGCGCAGGCGCGCTGCCGGACGCGGCTCTCGTTGGCGGTCGATGAGGGCAACGCGGCGGCCATCGCCCTGTATCAGAGCTGCGGCTTCGAGCGCACCGAAACGCGGATCGTGGCGGCGGATCTTGTGGTCTTCCGCATGTCGCGGTACCATCGCATGGTGAAGCGCGTTGATCTGAGCGAGCATCTGCGGCCGTCGGCGTCGTGAGACCCGTCAGTGCGTGAGGGCGTAGACGAGGATATTGACGCCCATGCGGAGCGCGGCCTCGCGCTTCTCGGGCGGGTTGCTGTGCACCTCGGGGCTCTCCCAGCCATCCCCCAGGTCCGTGTTGTAGCTGTAGAACAGCACCACCCGGCCCTTGTCCAGGATGGCGTACCCGTGCGGCGGGCCACCGTGGTGCTCGTGGATCTTCGGTAGACCGGTGGCGAAATCGTAGAAGCAGTGGTAGATGGGATGGTCGAAGGGCAGCTCGACGAGCTCGCGGTCGGGGAAGAGCACCTGGACGGCCTTGCGGAAGTGCGGGTCCATGCCGTAGTTGTCATCCACGTGCAGGAAGCCGCCCCGGAGCAGGTATCGGCGGAGCGCGGCGGCCTCATCCTCCGTGAAGCGGATGCGCCCGTGGCCGGTGGCGAAGATGTAGGAGTGGGAGTACAACTCGCGGTCCAGCGGCGTGACGGTGCCGGGCTCGTTGGCGATGTCCATGGCCGTGCGCTGGCGGAGGGCGGCGATGAGGTTGGGGAGCGACGACCGATTGCTGTACCAGTCGCCGCCGCCGCCGTACTTGAGCTTGCCGATGCGGACGGGCGCGGCGAGTGCGGACGAGCCGAGTGCGAGCGTGAGCAGAACCGTGGCTGCCCCGGCTAGACGTTCCATCGTCTTCGCAGCCCCCAATCGAGTCCGCAGAGAACCAGTACCAGGATGAGGTACGGCCACGAGCGCGTCATGTTGATGCGGCGATGGGCGGCGACAGTCAGGGCGGGCGGCGGCCGGGCCATTGCCTGCTCGGCGTCGGCCGCCTCGTAGCAGGAACCGCCGGAGACGTCCGCGAGGCGCTGCAGCAGGGCACGATTCAGCCGCACGTCGCGCAGCTCGGCGAGCGCCGTGTGGGCCGTGAACTCGCCGCCGGCGCTCCCGATGTCATCGCCTCCTCGCTTCGCCCTCACGTGCACCGTGTGCTTCCCGTCGGCCGTCGGGCGGAGGCTGCTCTCGTAGCGCCCCGGGTCGCCCGTCCGGTGGCATTCGATGGTGGTTTTCGCGTCGGAGCGTGTGACGGTGGCGCTCACCTGCGCGTCGGCCACCGGGGCGAAGCTCTCGTCCAGCACGGTGGCGATGACCCGAACGGGCTCGCCGACGGTGCACGCCGTCTTGTCCAGCGCGATGGACAGCGGGCGCTCGTTGGTGCTGGTGGAGAGCCAGCGGATGGCACGCTGCCAGAGGGCGGCGTGCGCTCGGGCCGACTCGTCGGTGGCGTACTCGGAGAACACCCAGCGGAAGGTGCTGTCGGATGCGATACAGAGGGCGCGGCCGGCGCCCATGCGCTGCGCGGCGAGGAGGGGCACGCGTTGGCCCGCCCCGGTCCCCTCCAGCAGCACGCTGGCGAGCGGCTTTGCGCCCTTGGTCAGGTTGGCGCCCTCCAGGAGCGGCAGGCGCGACCAGTCGATGGCCTCCCCGCCGCGCGGCAGGAGCGGATGGTCGTCTGCCGCCTCCCCCGCGGTGACCCGCTGCGCGCTCGGGAGGTACCCATCGAGCGTCCCGCCGAGCCGCAGCGGGAGCACGTCGGCGAGGGCCGTCTCGGCGTAGCCGCCGACTCCGAAGGACCGCGGGCCGCCGAGGAGCCCCAGCCCGCCGCCGCGCTCCGTGACAAAGCCCGCCGCGGCACGGAGGAACGCCGTCGGCAGCGCCTTGGCCGGCACGTCGCCGACGACGATGGCGTCGTACCGGCGGAGCGCACTCGCAGACGGCAGCGGCGCGCGCTTCGGGGAGTCACCCTCATGCCAGAAGCTGCCATCGGGCGCCTTCTGCAGGTAGATGTCGGCCTTGACGCCCGTGAGCCCATCGAGGGCGCGGCGGAGGAACTTGAGCTCGGGCCGCAGGCGGTCGATCAGGAGCACCGTGCGGTCGCCCTGGGTGACCGAGACCATGAAGGTGCGGGCGTTGTTGAGGTCGGTGAGCTCCCCGTCGAGCGGCGTGACGCCGACCGTGTACGAGCCCATCTCGGGCTGCTTGGGCGCGACGGTGAACCGCGCGGTCCCCGTGCCGCCGTCGCCGATGGTGACGTTGGCGGTCTGCGACTGGCCATCGGACCCCCGAAGCGTCACCGCGATCTGCTTCCCGTGGAAGCCCGGAGCGCGGATGGTCGCCACGGCATACGCCCGTTCGCCGGTGCGCATGGACTTGGGAGCCAGCACGCTCCAGACTTCGATGTCGGGCGGGTGCTCGTCGCTCCCGAGCGCGACGGTGTTGATGGGCACGTCGAGCACCGCGGCAGCGGCGACCGCTTCGTCCTCGTCAGCAGTCGTATCCCGCCCATCCGTGAGCAGCCAGACGGCGGGCAGCCTCTCCGTGTCCACGTGACGCTTCAGCCCCCGCAGAGCGGCCTCGATGTCCGTGCCTGTGCCCTCGGCCTCGAGGGCCGACAGTTCCGCCAGGCGGGCGTCCGTATCGAAGCCCCAGAGCAGGACCTGGGCGTCGTGTCGCAGAGCGCGCCCGGTACGCTCGACGACGGCACGGGCGCGCTCGACGCGCGTCTGCCCGTCCGGCGCGTCGGCGATGGACATGCTGCGGGAGGTGTCCACGAGAATGGCCACGAGGGGCAGGCGCGTGCGAAGGTGACCCCGCGCCCACTGCGGATCCAGGAGCGCGAGGATGAAGGAGAGGAACACGGCTGTCCTCAGCCCGAGCAGCACGATGCGCTGGCGCCGGGTGGCGGCGCCAAGGGCCCGGGCGGAGAGCCATACGACTACCAACAGCGCCACCGCGAGAGCCGCAGGCAGCAGAATGTGCACGGACGGAGTCACATCTTCACAACCATCGGCGCTCGTGCCACAGGAACGCCTTCCCCCGATTCCGTGCCTGGGAGGGGCCAGGTTCCTGGCAGAGGCTCCCCGGGCCCTCCCAGCCGAAGAACAGGATGAAGTCCCCGACTACCTCCCCCGTCGGGCGCTCGATGACGCGGGGGTTGTTGTAGAGCAGACCGGGCTCGGGGGCCAGCGTCCGCGCTTGAGTCCAGGTGAGTCCCCGGTCGGCAGAGGTCCACTCCTCCAGGTCTCCTCCGCCGTAGTCGAGCACCTCGCCATCGCCCTTCCCGGACGAGACGTACGCCGTCAGGCGGCCGTCGTCATCGCCGCGCAGCAGGCAGCCGCACCACGTGCCGTTCGTTTTCGCGACGGGCGTCTTCTGCCATCCGCCCGCTCTCGGACAGATACAGAAGAAGGTGCAGTCCCAGGGCGTCTCCCCGGACTCGGGCATCAGGAAGATGGGCTGGTCCTTCTCGTCGGCCCAGATGGAGGGCATGTTCGTGAGGTGGTGTCCGGTGTCGAGGGCCTTGCACGCCTCGGCCTGCTCCCGGTTGACGGGCGGGGCCAGCCAGTCGCCCGCGATGGTGCGCAGCTCGCCGGAGCCGACGTCCAGACGCATGTAGTAGAGATGATAGCGATTGAGGGTGCACTTGCTCTTGAAGGTGCGGTCGTAGAGGGGATTCCGCCGCCTCTGCTCATCGAGATACACGAAGGCGATGTGCACGGAGCGACGGTAGCGCGAGGCCACCGCGCTGTGGTACGAGCCCGCCCAGCAGTCGTGCTGGATCCGCGGGTCGCGGTCCATGTCAACGAGCGTGCGCGGCTCTGTCCAGGTGAAGCCGCCGTCGCCCGAGACCTGATACCCCCAGTGGCCCATGTGCCCCAGCGTGCGGTAGTACAGGACGAGCCGCCCGTCGGCCATCGGGATGGCGTGCGGGTAGCTGATGGACCTCGCGATGGTCGGCCCGTCGGTCCAGGCGTCGATTGATCCCGGCTCTGCGGCGACTATGTGCGTGCCGGTGCCCCCGTGGCAGTTGTACAGCACGTGCATGCGCTCGTCATGGTCAAGCCACAAGACGGGCGCATAGTGATGGTCGTAGCGTTCGCACTCGCCGACTCGCGCCGGCTCGGACCATTCCCCCGACGGGAGGTCGCACGTCACGAGGTACGGATCAGGAGGAGCGTCCTCGGGATTGGCGTGGTAGGCCACATAGACGACGTCATCACGCAGCAAAGCCACCGGGCCCTGGCGCACATCGTACAGCATCTTCTCGCCGCCGTGACGGGCGAAGGGTTGAGGGGTCTGCATGGGCTACGCCAGCTTCCTCCCGGTCGTCGTTGACACCAGCCCCCCATGCTTCACGCCCTTGGTGCTGATGAGCTGATCGGCGAGCCTCCGGATGTCGCGGCTCCGGCCCTTGAGGACGATGTTCTCGAGGCAGTTGCGCGCATCCAGGTGCACGTGGGTGTTGCAGATCACCGTGGCGTGGGCGTGGTGCTGCAGCTCCTGGAGGGCGTCCACGAGGTCACGGCGATGGTGGTCGTATACGATGGTCACGGCGCCGACGACCTCGGCGTCCGCGGCGTCCCACTCCTCATCGACGATGGCGTCCCGCACCAGGTCGCGGATGGCCTCGGAGCGCGTCGCGTAGCCCTTGCGCCGGATGAGGCGGTCGAACCGGCGCAGCAGGTCCGGCTCCATCGAGACGCCGAAGCGTTTGACGAGTTGCATCCTTTGATCACCTCGCCAGTGGGGTCAACCCTCACAGAATAGACACTGCTGAGAGGCTGTGCGCGTTCCCTGCCGGACGATCCGAGCAATATCTATTTTGTGAGGGTTGACCCCATGTGTCCGAGCCATCGCACGGCGCCCAGCAGGAGCACGCGCTCGTCGGTGGTGAGCGGCCCATCCGCGCCATCTTTGTCGAGGCCGTAGGCGATGCCGCTGGCGACCAGGCGGCCCTTGCCGAACTCCCCCGCGACGACGACGGGCGCGCCGCCCGGGTCCGTCCCGTCCGCCACGATCTTGGTGCCCTGCGATCCGGCGCGCAGGAGGATGTGATCGGAGTGGGCGTGGATGATGCCGGCCCCCTTGCCCCATACCGGCGCGAGCGGGCCCGGGGTGGCAACGGTGCAGCGCGTGCTGCGGGACACTCCCGTGCCGCCCAGGCAGACCGGCGGCGCGATGGCCGGGTAGCCGCGGTAGCCGGCCGCGTCGTGGGTCACCAGGATCCCGCCGCCGTTCTCCACCCACGCGCTGAGCGCGGCGGCGGTGGCCCGCGGGAGCGCCTCGGGCCCGGCGCGAAGCTGCGGCAGGACGAGCGCGTCCGCCGCGCCCGTCGGCGGCTCCAGTCGCGTCAGCAGGAACGAGTAGATGCCGTCATCCGTCCGGAGTGCGTCCAATGTCGGCCCGCTGCCGCGACCGCCGGCGAATACGGCCACCGTGGGTCGCTGTTCGCCGGGCGCAGGAGGGCGATAGCGGGACCGTAGGCGCTCGATCTGCTCCGCCGTGCGGACGCGCAGGAGCGGGCTCCACTTGATCGTCGGCCGGTGGCCGCTCGCCTCGCGCTCGAAGATGGCCGCGATGCGCAGATCCCCCGGCGGCGCTGCAAATCCGAAGCTGGCACTGCCGCCGGGGGGCACGTTGGCGGAGCCGAGCTCGCCGATCGGCTCGCCCGAGGTGCGGTGGGCGGCGATCCGGACCCGGCGCGGGCGCCCATCGTCGGCAAGCGCGCCGGACAGGCACACGATGCCCAGGAGTTCCCCGCCGGCCTCGTGAAAGCGCTCGCCCCCGATCTCCACCCCATCGGGCAGCCCGAAAGCCAGCTCGGGCACGGCGTGCGGCGGCGTGGCCGGAGGCAGCGCGGCGATGGTGCGCGAGAGCCTCGGCAGATGGCTGCTCGCGAGTCCCTCGCAGTAGTTGAACAGCACGAAGCCGTCGGCCCCGAGGCGGCGCGATATGGCGATCTGCTCCTCCACCTGCTCCGGCGTGAGCTTCGCCCCGTCCGAGTACGGGCCGATGCCGACGTACAGCGGGGCGGCGCCATCGACCCAGCGCACCTGGGAGCGCACCCGCTGCGCAAAGACGCTGGTGCTCCGCGTGTAGTCCATGGGGCAGACGAAACCGACGAGCCCCTCCTCGACCCACCGCTTCCAGTCCTGCCCGTAGCGGAACCGGTGCCGCTCCCAGTCGTAGAACACCGACGCGGAGACGTATACACCCGGCCTGGCCGCGCGCACCTTGTCGCTCAGCTCGCGGACGAGGGAGGTGATCTGCTCGCAGCGCCACTCGAGGAAGGGCACGCGCAGCTCGCCGGTGGCGACGGCCGTCGGCCAGTCCGGCGCCGGCCGGCCCAGCGACTGCTCGAACGCCGTGCGGCACGTTCCGCAGAAGCACGAGCCGGAGGAGGGATAGCGGATGTAGTCGAGCTGCACGCCGTCCACGTCGTACTCGGTCGCCAGCTCGACGGCGGCGGCCACGACCATCTCGCGATTCCTCGGCTGGGACGGGCAGAGCCAGTTGCTCCCGGCCTCGCCGCCGCTGCCGACGACGGTGCGGCCCGCGGCCCGGAAGGCCTCGCGCACCTGGGGCGTGCCCGTGTACGTCATGAGGGCGACCATGCGCGCGTGCACCTCGATGCCCCAGCGCCGGCCGGCCGCCACGCACTCCGCCAGCGCATCGCCCTCGGTGGCCACTTTCGGGGAGACGGGAAGCACGCTGCTCCGGTAGTAGGCCGCCCCGGCGCTGCACATCCACGGGAAGGCGGCGTTGAAGCCATGCGTGCGCAGCGACCGCATGGTCTCCTCCCACGTGGGCACGCCCTCCGGGCCCATCCACACGCCGCGGAGCTCGCCGCTGCGAGAGGAGGCGGTGGCGGCGGGCGCCTCCGGCCGCACGACGGCGTGGCTCGTCGGCTGCCCGGCGAGTATGACCACAGCGCCGAGCACGGCGGTACAGGCGCCCAGGCCCAGCCACAGGGCTCGGCGGCGGCGCATGATTCCGGGCGAGCCGGCGTCGGAACGCAGTCCCATAGTGACTCTCGCGGACCACCTTTCTCTGGGATGCGCTCCATCACCTGTGACGTGCCGGGCCGCCGCTTGACGCCATAGGTGGCGGAGCGTACAATACGTCGGGTGGGATAGGCTCTGCTGCGCGGCGTCGCCCAGGGCCGCGCCATACCCCGGGAGGACGAGACGGCATGCAGCCCATTGGTAGGCACACACAGCTCTATGCGACGCGACTCGCCATCATAGCGACATCCATTGCATGGCTGCTCCCCGTGGCCGCGGCGGCCGCGCCGGCGGCCGGGCCCGAGTACGTGATCGGCCCCGGGGACGTCATCCAGCTATCCGTGTTCGGGGAGCAGGATCTATCGGGCCCGTACCGCGTCGAGGCGGGCGGGGAAATCTCGCTACCGTACATCGAGACGCCCGTCGAGCTCGCCGGCTGCACGCTGGCGGCGGCACAGCAGCGCCTCACGCAGCACCTGGCCAAGCTCCTGAAGCGCCCGCGCGTCACTGTGGTGCTGGACGAGGAGCGATCGGTGCGCATCGTGAGCGTCGCGGGCGCCGTGCTGGCGCCGAGCGTGGTGGAACTGCCCGTGGGTGCGACGGCGTTCTCCGCTATCGCCCGGGCCGGGGGCTTCGCGCCGGACGCCGGGACCGACGCGGTGCTGCTGCTGCGCCCAAGTGGCGAGGGGCAGGAGCTCGATCTGAGCCAGGATGCCCGCGGCGATCCGGGGCAGCCGCCCGCGTCACGGGACGCGCACGTGCTCGTCCGCTCCGGCGATATCGTCTGGGTGCCGCGCTCCACGCACCGCATCACCGTCCTGGGGCCCGTCGCCCGGCCGGGGCGCTTCTCGGTGCGGAAGGACGACCCGGTGACGGTGCTGGACGCCGTGAGCGGCCCCGCCGGCGGCCCGGCGCAGGGGACGAAGCTGGGGAGCGCGATGCTCGTGCGCCCACAGGGCGAGTCCGAGTCGATTGACCTGCGCAGTCTCCTGCTGGAGGGCGACCTGTCGCAGAACCGCGAGCTCGCGCCCGGCGACACGCTCATCGTGGCCGAGGCCGAGCGCGTGTCCGTCGTGGGAGCGGTGAACGTGCCGACGTCTTTCACTCCCGAGGCAACCTCCACGCTCGTGGACGCCCTCTCGCGCGCCGCCGGTCTCACGGCCCGCGCCGACCTGCGCAACGCGAGCGTCATCCGGGAGGGCGAGCACATCTCCGTCGATCTGGAGGCCGTGTGGCTGCGCGGAGACATGGAGAAGGACGCCAAGCTGCAGCCCGGCGACGTCGTGCTGGTGCCGGAGGTGGACAATCAGGCCATGGTGGCCGGCGAGGTCAAGGGGCCGGGGGCGTACGAGGTGCTGCCCAACGCGCGCCTGCTCAGCCTCCTCACCGCCGCCGGCGGGCCGACAGCCATGGCCGATCTGAGCCACGCGACCATCCTGCGCGAGGGCGAGACGATAAACGTCAACCTGCAGAAGATGTTCGATCCCGGCCAGCCTGACATCGAAGGCGCCATGGCGGAGAACGTTCCAGTGCTGCCCGGCGACGTCATCTTCGTCCCCAGGGGCGGCGTGGCGTACATTCTGGGCGCCGTCATGAAGCCCGGCGCCTACGCCGTGCGCGACGGCTCCACGATCGTGGATGCCATCACCGCCGCCGGCGGCGTCGCGCCCCACGGCACGCCGAAGAAGATCCTGCTGGCACGGCGGGACGAGCAGGGCGAGCCGGTCATGACGCAGCTCAACATGAACGTCGTGGTGGCCAAGGGCAGCAGCGAGCCCACGCTCGAGCTCCGCCCCGGCGATATCGTATACGTGGCGCGGAAGAAGCACGGGCGCGACATGCGGTCCATCAGGGACATCTTCTTCGGGGCGACGGGGCTGCTGCTGACGCTGCTGTGAGGCGCCCCGAGGGCCTAACGGCCCGGGGAGTCGTCGGCTGAGGCGTCGCCCGCGGCGGCGGCGATGGCGGCGAGCAGGCGGGGGCGCATGCTCTCGAAGCTCGGGTCGCCGACCAGCGCGTCGTAGTCCGCGAGCACCACGCCGGGGATGCCCAGCCGGGATGCGAACCGCAGCGTCTCAATGAGCCGGTCCTGCGGGTGGGCCGTGCCCTTGAGCCAGATGAGGACCTCCTTGCCCCGCGTCTCCGCCTCCATCAGCGCCGGACGGGCCATCCGCGCCACGGTCTCCTCCATACCCACGTACGCCGTCGGCCAGTCCACCCGCAGCACGACGCCGTCCACGCCTGAGCTGTCCAGCAGGCCGGTGACGTGGTCAACGCCCAGGTGGAGCTGCTCGTGCGCCAGGCCCGGCGCGGTGAGCACCAGGCTGCGGCCCCGCCGATTGACCCGCTTGATGGCCGCCGCGGCGGCGAGCAGGAAGATCGTGATGCTGCGCTGGCGCACGTTCAGCACGCGATAGCTCAGCTCGGCGGGCATCTGCTCGTCGTACTCCGACTCGTACACCCGCTGGCAGTTGAGGCAGCGGCACGCCCAGATGCCGCGGGCATAGAGGAACGCGGGCTCGTTCCACAGGAGGCCGTCGCACCCCAGCAGCTCCGCCAGGTCGGCCATGCGCGCGGCGAACCAGTCCAGGTACTCGGGGTCGTTGGGGCACGCCCGGTCGGCGGGTCGGCCACGAGAGTCGATCTGCCGCGCCCCGGGCCGCAGGCGCAGGAAGACGCTGCGCAGGCCCGATGGCGTCGTCACCACCCCGCCGTAGCCGCACGGCACCGCGTAGCACTCAATGCCCTCCCGTCGGCACTCGCGGCTGAACTCGCCCAGCTGCAGGCCCACGGCGTCCTGCGTGTCCTCGCGGCACTCGAGGAACACCGCGCTGAACCCGCAGTCGCGCACCAGCGCCAGCGTCGCCGCCGTCGCGTGCTCGTGGTCGCCCGGAATGCAGACCCCGACCCTCATCGCGCCCCTCGCCTATGGGACCAATCGACGAGTGGCTGTTCCATGCGGCGCGGCGAAATCCTGTCCCTGGTTTCCGAGTGCAGGCCAGATGGGCTGCCACAGCGAACAGGTCGCCCACCACGCTCGGCGCCCACCGTACGCGGCGCCGGAATGGGAGGGCATCCATGAGCGCTGCCGAGACCGATCTCATGCAATCGTCCGAGGACCTGGCGGCCACCGTCGCGGCCACCGTTGACGAGACGCCCATCATTGACGTGCACACGCACGTGTACAGCGCCGCCTTCGGGCCGCTCCTGCTCTGGGGCGTGGACGAGCTCGTCACGTACCATTACCTCATCGCCGAGGTGGCGCGCGGCGATCCGAGCGTCGCGCCCGACGCCTTCTACGCCATGTCCAGGACGCAGCAGGCCGACCACATCTGGCAGACGCTGTTCCTCGACGGCAGCCCGCTCTCGGAGGCCCAACGCGGTGTGCTGCAGACGCTCTCGGCCCTCGGCATCGACATGGCCTCG
>JASFTE010000065.1:0-12202 GCA_050114035.1 Armatimonadota bacterium
GCGGATCGGCCGCGGGTGGAACTTTCTCCGTGGCGGCTGGTGTTGACACATTCGGCGGCCTGCCCGAGGCGACGCGGTGTGCATGCTTCGCCGGCAGGCGGCCGCAGTTGCCGAGCGATCCTGAAGGACGCCCCGCATCTGCGCGGCGGCGCGGGAGTCCGGGGGAGCATTCGCATGGCTTTGGCGATCAAGACGGAAGGGCTCACGAAGTACTATGGGAGCCTGTTTCGGAAACCGGTCGTTGGGGTCGAGGACCTCAGCCTCAGTGTTGAGGCGGGCCAGATATACGGCCTCGTCGGGCCCAACGGCTCGGGGAAGACGACCACCCTCAAACTGCTTCTCGGCCTCATCTTCCCCACCAAGGGAACGATGGCCATACTGGGCCGGGAGGCACGCGATCCGCAGGCCCGACGGCACGTGGGCTTCCTGCCCGATGGACCCTACTTCTACGATCACCTGAACGCCGACGAGCTCCTGCGGTTCTACGGCGGCCTGTTCGGCCTTTCCGGAGCCGAGCTTCAGAGCCGTGCCGATGAGCTGCTGGAGATGGTTGACATGGCCGGCCCGGAGCGCCATCGGCGCATAGGCGAGTATTCCAAGGGGATGATCCAACGCATCGGGGTCGCGCAGGCGCTCATCAACGATCCCGACTTGATCCTCCTGGACGAACCAACGGCAGGCCTGGACCCCCTCGGCGCCCTCCAGATGCGGGAGATCATGTTCCGCCTGCGGGAGGAGGGCAAGACGGTGTTCCTCTGCTCCCACCTGCTCTGGGACATCGAGCGCATTTGCGACAATGTCACGATCCTCAACGACGGCCGCGCCGTCCGCGAGGGATCACTCGAGGAGCTCCTCGGCGACGAGGGCGACACGCGGCGCACGCTGGAGGAGCTGTTTATCGACACCATTCGGGGTGAGCAGTAATGCGGACCGTGTATCATCTGGCGCGGCAGACCGTTCGGGAAGCGATGCGGAGACGGTTCTTGAACGTGATCCTGCTCTTCGCCATCGTGATCATTGGCGCGTCATCCATGTTCAGCCAGTGGTCTCCGGGCGCGGAGCTGAAGATGCTACTTGACACCGGCCTCGGCCTCATTCGCTTCTTCAGCATGCTCATGGCGGTGTTTATTGGCGCCGTACTCATCCCGACGGAGGTGGAGAAGAAGACGGCGCACGTGCTGCTCTCAAAGCCCGTGAACCGGTCGCACTTCCTCCTGGGCAAGTTCCTCGGCGCCTTCGCCACGGTGGCCATCAATGTCTTCATCATGGGCGCCGTCTTCGTCCTGGTCGTGTTCCTGAAGCGGACCTCCATCGAGCAGATCCCCAACCTCTACAGCAACCTGTCCTATGCCGTCCTGCTGCTGGCGTGCGAGATGCTCGTCCTGCTGTCCGTGACGGTGATGGTGTCCACGATAGCCAGTTGGGTATTCACCTCCGTGTTCGCCTTCGCCGTCTACTTCGCCGGCCATGTGAGCGCTTCGCTCAAGCATCTGGCAACGCCCGAGTTCTACGAGAGCGCCGTGGCGCGGGGCATCATCAAGGTGCTCTACGTCGTGTTGCCACACTTCGAGGACTTCGATGTCCGCGAAGCCATCATCGTCGGGGACCCGATCGAATGGCCCATGCTGGGCAGCGTTGTCGGGCTCGGCCTTCTGTACTCCTGCGTCATGATCGTGCTGGGATGGCTGTTCTTCAGCGAGCGCGAGGTATGAACGGATCGCCTGCCGGCGCTGCACGCGGCGCCGGAGCGTACGGCGGCGCGGCGTGACACTCGGAACGGAGTCGTAGAGCATGCGCATATACAGGCTCATCGGAGTCGCAATCGTCATCGCCGGGCTCCTGGGAGCAAGTACGCTCCATGGCCGCATCAGGCATGAGCGCACGGTCCGCCAGTGGGACCCGCCGGCGCCCATCGAGCGCATCGTGCAGTTCCGGCCCACGGCCATCACGGGCGTAATCGCCGGCGCCATGCTCGGGGGGTTCCGCGGCCCGGCGGCCAACCTGTTGTGGCTCAAGATGGAGACTTTCTGGCATAGCGGCAAGTGGCACGACTGCTACTACGTCATGCAGACCGTCACCTGGCTGGATCCGCACTTCGTGGAGGCGTGGCGCGTCCTCGGATGGCACCTCATGTACAACATGCCGGTGGAGACGAAGGACATCCAGAGGCAGGAGCAGTACATGCAGGCGGGGGTGGCCGCCCTCAAGGAGGGTATTGCCTGGAACCCGGACGTCTACGACCTGTACTGGGAGCTCGGTTGGAATTACTTCGATAAGATGGACGACTTCGAGAACTCGCCCAAGTGGTTCCGCGCCGCCACCCAGTTCGAGCACCCGGAGCATACCGAGCGGCTCATCGCCCACGCCTACGAGAAGCTCCCCGACATGGACAAGGCGCTGGACGCATACGACTACTGCCTCAAGCGCTACCCAAGAGACGGGACGGCCATCGGCGCTACGCTCACCATCCGGGAGCGCTACCTCGAAGCATGGCGCCTCCTGCAGGCCGAACGATACGACGACGCCGTCGAGGCGATGCAGTACCAGCTGGAGATGCAGCCCGGCGACCATATCGGCAACCGGCTGCTCGCGACTATCTACGAGCGCGACGGCGACCTGGAGCGAGCGCTGAAGACGTGGGATTTCCTGCGCCACGCCTACGCGCTGGACAGCGGGGCGGCCCGCAAGGTCAGGGAGCTCAAGGTCCGCATGGGAGCCCCCGACATCGAGACGGACCTCGAGAGGCAGGAGCGTCTCGAGCGCGAGCGGGTCCGGCGCCTGGAGGAGGAGCACCGGCGCCGACACATAGAGGAGCATGGCCACGCGCCGGTCCCGCCGGGCCGCTAGCCTGCATCTGGCACGAACAGGGCTCGCGTGGCCGCGGGGCCGGCGGCTCACGGGCCCGCCGCCATGTCCAGGTTCGCCTACTACTTCTGCGCCGGCATCGCCCTGGCCCTCGGCCTCGGGCTGGCCGTGTGCGGCGTGGGCTTCATCCTCGCCGGCGCCGATGACGCGCACCCACTGCGTCCCCTCATCGGAGTGGGCTGCGGCGTCGCGGGAGTCGCCGGCGTCGTGGCCGGCGTCAGGATGGCACTCCGGCCGCTGCGCTCTCCCCCTCCCGAGCTCCTCGCTATGCGCATCGTCAGGCTCGCGGGGACCTTCGGCGGCGAGCTCACAATGGAGCGCATCACCACAGGCCTTCGCGTCTCCGAAGACCACGCACGGGCGGCCCTCGAGCGTCTCATCGCCGACGAGGTCTGCGTCCACGAGCGGCGGGCCACGGAGGACTGGTACGTGTTCCCAGGCATGGCCCGGAGGTGACCCCGGGGCGCCCTCGGCCTGCATTCCAGTCCGCCTCAAGATGCGTCCGCTTTGCGCCCTCTAACGCCACGCGTTTTGCCCTGCTATTTCCGTTTGGTGACTCATAGTGTACCGGGTTTGACACCGGTCAATCGCCTGCCTATAATGGCGCCCGGAGGATGGCGACCGCCAGTCGGCCAGTCATCGGGCGCGTGCAGGACCATGTGGATCTTCGCCCCTATCGGACGACACGCCCTGGCGCTGCTTTCGTTCGTGGGCGGGGCAACCCGCCTGTTCTTCGGCGCGGGGTGGTACATCGTGCGCGGGCGAGCCGGCCTGCGCGAGACGCTGCACGAGATGGAGCACGAGGGCGTGAGCTCTCTGCTCATCGCCACCGTGACCATCGTGTTCAGCAGCATGGTGTTCGCGTACTACGTCGTCGAGCAGTCAACGCAGTACTTCGAGGCCGGCATCGTGGGCGTGCTCCTGGGCGAGGCGATCTTCCGCGAGCTTGCGCCGGTGCTTACGGCCGTTGTCGTGGCTGCCAGAGCGGGGTCTGCCATGACGGCGGAGATCGGCTCCATGACGATCAGCGAGCAGGTGGACGCCCTGCGCGCTCTCGCCGTCGACCCCGTCCAGCATCTCGTGGCGCCTCGACTTCTGGCGTCTGTGCTGATGCTCCCGGTGCTCACCATCTTCGCCGACTACGCGGGCCTGCTGGCGGGCTATGGCGCGGCGAGGCTTCAGACGCACGAGATCGATGCGCACTCGTTCTTCGGGGCCGTATCCATGCACATCCCCTTCGGTATCGTAGTCCGTGGCCTCGCCAAGACGGTTGTGTTCGGGGTCATCATCGCCATCGTCGGCTGCCACTACGGGCTGTGTTGCGAGCGCGGGGCCGCCGGCCTGGGACGCTGCGTGACGAAGTGCGTCGTCGTCTGCATCATCCTTATCTACATCACTAACTACTTCTTGACCCGTGCGCTGTACCCGTTCTTCTCGCTGACCTGAGGGCGGCGTTCCAGCGGGCGAGGCCGATGGCGCACGCGCCGCCCGCCCTGTGATCGCTGGGCCGGCACTGCCCCCAATGGGTGAGGGCCCATCGGATGCGACGCCATGCCGGCACGCACGACCGAGAGAGACGCCGTCGCCCGAGTGGAGATCCGCGACGTCAGCTACGCCGTGGACGGCGTGGCGATACTCAGCGACATCAGCTTGCGCGTGAACGCCGGCGAGATCTTCGCCGTCATGGGCACGTCCGGCTGCGGGAAGACGACGCTGCTGCGGAACATCATTGGGCTGGTGCGGCCCACATCGGGCGAAGTCCTCGTTGATGGCGAATCCATCGGCGGGCTGTCGGAGAGGGAGCTTGTCCGTGTGCGGCGAAAGATGGGGATGTCCTTCCAGTACTCAGCCCTGTTCGATTCGATGAGCGTCGGCGAGAACGTGGCCTTCCCGCTCCGGCGGCACGCGCGCCTCTCGGAGGACGAGATTCGCTCCGCGGTGGCCGAGAAGCTCACCACGGTCGGCATGGAGGGCCGGGAGAGCATGATGCCGGGTGAGTTGAGCGGCGGCGAGCGCAAGCGCGTTGGCATAGCTCGCGCTCTCGCCCTGCGGCCCGCCATCATGCTGTACGACGAGCCGTCGAGCGGCCTGGACCCGGTCATGGCCGGCGTCGTGGATGATCTCATCGTGTGCCTGCGCGACGAGCTCGATGTGACGTCCATCGTCGCCTCTCATCACGTGAGCAATGCACTGGGGATAGCCGACCGCGTGATGATGCTGCACGAGGGTAGAATGGTGGCGGAGAGCAGCCCCGAGAGCCTGCGCCGCTCGGACGATGACTTCGTGCGGCAGTTCATCACCGGATCGGCGAACGGGCCGATCGCGCAGTGACGCGGGGCACGGCGGCGTGGCTGCACCGGAATCATACTGCCCCGCGCTGCTCAGTGCATCCATGGCTGCACCGGCTGCCCGTGCCGTGCGGATGGGGGGGAGTCCCGTGACTGCCGAGGTCAAAGTTGGCATCGTGGTCGTGCTGGCCGCGGTGATGCTCGCGGTCTCAGCGTACTACCTCAGCCCACAGTGGGGTTGGTTGCACGGGGGCGAGGAGGTCATCGCGTACTTCGAGGACTCCCAGGGCATCACGCCGGGCACATATGTGCGCCTGGCGGGCGTGCCCATTGGGCGGGTGGAGGCGGTCGGTCTGGGCGAGCACCCGGACTTCCGCGGCGCCGGTGCGAAGGTGACGATACGCATCGAGACCGAGGACGCCATGCTCCTGGAAGGCGATCGATTGCGCATCGATGCCGGCAGCCTCCTCGGGGAGAAGTTCGTCAACGTCATCCGCCGCCCGTCCAGGCCCAGACAGCCCCTCGACTACAGCAAACCGATCCCCACCGAGCCCAGCATTGGGGTGGGCCAGTTGGTCTCCGAGAGCGCAGAGCTGGTCCGCACGGTGAACGACGTTGCCGCCAGGATCGGCGATGTCGTTGGCGATCCCGAGGTCATGGTGGACATGAGAGACGCCGTGGGGGACCTCCAGGGCCTCACGGCGAGCCTGCGGGCGCAGATCGCGGAGGGGCGCATCGAGCGCATCCTGGACGACCTGGCCGTCGCCAGCGCCGACCTGCGCACCAAGTTGGCCGCCGCCGACGTCGAGGGCGTTATCGAGAAGATGGACGAGGCGGCCGACGAGGGACGGGAGCTCCTTGCGGCCATATCGGCGCAAGACATCCAGGACGCGGTGGTCAACATGCGCGCCATGACGGAGAACGTCCGCCTCGCCTCCGATGGGCTCCGACTCGCCGTCATCGAGTCCGGGCTGCTCCAGGATGCCCAGACCACGATGGCCACGCTGCGTCGTGTCAGTGGCGAGCTCGAGGCGACGGCCACGTTGCTCCGCGAACAGCTCTCTGACGAGCAGAGGATCCAACGGGTGGACGCGATCCTCACGAACGCCGAGGAGCTGTCCAAGAGGGCGCTCACCATCTCCGAGGATCTTGCCCAGGCCGCGTCCAGCGGCAAGGAGGCCGCCGCGGACGCCCAGCAAATCGCCACCATGTGGAAGGGCCGTCTCACGAAGCCGGTGAAGCCGCTCGGCAAGATCGTCGTGGACCCGCGCGTGGAGCTGACCGTCGGGGCCCGAACGGGCGAGGTGCAGCTCGACACCGACCTGTTCTTCGGCAAGCGCGGCTCGCCGTCGCAGGTCATCTTCGGACTGCGGGACCTGGGGGACGCCAGCGACGTCAATCTTCAGTACGCCCGCCGCGTCTCCCCGGACCTGCGCGTTCGCGGCGGCCTGATCGCCGGGGATGTTGGCGCCGCGGTGGACATGCACCTCATGGGGCCATGGGGCGCCACCGCCGAGGCATACGAGCGGTCCGACGACTGGCGCATCGACATGACGGGCGCGTACGACTTCGGAACCGGCCTCAACGCGATCTTCGGCTTCGACGACCTCCTGGGCGGCGTCGATCCCTTCGTCGGATCGCGCTACGAATGGTAACCGATGACGGGCCGACGCCGGAGGCGCGGATGCGCGCGCGTCGGCAACCGAGGAGGCAGGAGCATGCAAGTCATTCTCACCACGGACGTTGATCGGCTCGGTCAGGAGGGCGAGATCGTGGACGTCTCGGCCGGCTACGCGCGGAACTACCTCTTCCGCCGCCAGCTCGCCGTTGAGGCGACCAAAGGCGCACTCAAGGACCTCGAGCTTCGCAGGAGCGCCATAGAGCGCCGCCAGGCGCAGCGACTCGAGGTGGCACAGGCGGCCGCCGACCGACTGAAGGAGTTCACCATAAGGATAACGCGGAAGGCTGGCGACGAGGGCCGCCTGCACGGCGCCGTCACCAGCCAGGACATCGCGGATGCCGTGCGAGAGCAGACCGAGATGGACATCGAACGACGACATGTCGAGCTGCCGGAACCCCTCCGGAGGACGGGCGCGCACCTCGTCACCGTGCGTCTCGCCCCCGACGTCGAAGTGGAGGTGCCCGTGGACGTGGTGCCCGACATGCAGGAGCCCGAGGTGGGAGAGCCTGAGCCGGAAGAGGCCGAGACGGAGCAGCCCGAAACGGAGGAATGACAGTGGCATCCGAGGTCCACGAAGACGCAGCAGCGGTAGAGCTCCCTCCACAGGATCTGCACGCCGAGCAGGCGACCCTCGGCGGCATGCTCGTTGAGCCCGGCGCGGCCACGCGCGCCCTCGCTGCCGTGAGCGCCGACGACTTCTATCGCGAGGCCCACCGTGTGATCGTCGAGGCCATCGCCTCCGTCCATGAGCGAGAGGAGCCGGTGGACCTCGTCACCGTGAGTGCGGAGC
Source organism: Armatimonadota bacterium (assembly GCA_050114035.1). Classification (GTDB taxonomy): domain Bacteria; phylum Armatimonadota; class Zipacnadia; order JAUWAU01; family JAUWAU01; genus JAUWAU01. The sequence goes on from JASFTE010000065.1 coordinate 7,625, forward strand.
TGCGGCGCCTGGAGAAACTCGACGCCGTCGGCGGGCCCGCCTACCTGACCGCCGTCATCCGCGAGACGCCCACGGCGGCGCATGTGGTCAGATACGCCAAGATGGTCGCCGAGAAGGCCGCCCTGCGCAAGCTCATCAGTGCGGGCGCCGACATCAGGGCCATCGGCTACTCCAATCCCGAGGACGTGGATGCCGCCATCGACGAGGCGGAGCGCATCATCTTCGACGTCGCGCAACGCCGCATCGAGCGCGACTTCGTCGAGATCCGCCCCGTCGTGAAGGCCGCCTTCGACGTCATGGACCAGCGGTACCACACCGGCGAGGCCGTGACCGGGATTCCGACGGGCGTGGACGTCTTCGACGAAATGACCGCCGGCCTGCAGCGCTCCGATCTCATCGTCATCGCCGGCCGGCCATCCATGGGCAAGACCTCGCTTGCCGTCAACAACATCGCCCTCCACGCCGCCACGGTCATGAACGTCCCGGTGGGCATATTCAGCCTCGAGATGTCCAAGGAGCAGCTCGCCGAGGGGCTGCTGTGCTCGCTCGCCCGCGTCGATTCCTGGCGCGTCCGACGGGCCCAGCGGCTGCGGGATGAGGACTGGCAGCGCATCGGGGAGGCCGCCGGGCGCCTCGCCGACTCGCCCATCTTCATCGACGACAGCCCCGCTATCTCGGTGCTCGAGATGCGGGCGAAGGCCCGCCGGCTCAAGTCGGAGCACGACGTGCAATGCCTCATCCTCGACTACCTGCAGCTCGCCCGGGGCGAGCGCTCGCCCGAGAGCCGCTACCAGGAGATCTCCATGATCGCCCGGGCGCTCAAGGGCATGGCCCGGGAGCTCGCCGTGCCCGTCGTCGCCGTCTCCCAGCTCAGCCGCGCCGTCGAGCGCCGGGAGGACAAGCGACCCATACTCTCCGATCTGGCTGAGAGCGGCAACATCGAGGCCGAGGCCGATATCGTCGCCTTCATCTACCGGCCCAGCTACTACGAGCGCAAGCGATCCGTCCGGGGCAGTCAGGCGGGCGCGTCTGCCGGCGCTCCGGCCGATGCCACGGCCGTGAGCCCGGGCACGGACGCCGAGGGCGACCGGGCCGAGCTCATCGTCGCCAAGCATCGCGGCGGCCCCGTCGGCACGGTCCACATCAGCTTCCTGGACAAGTACCGCTGCTTCGAGAACGAAGCGCCGCAGTACGCCGGACACGAGCCGGCGCCGGCCGACGCTCCCTGAAAGGACGACACTGCACGCCATGAAGCTACTCGTCGTGGGCTCCGGCGGCCGCGAGCACACCCTCGTCTGGAAGCTCGCCGCCGGCGAGAACGTCTCCAGGATCTACTGCGCGCCGGGCAACGCGGGGATCGCCGACTGCGCCGAGTGCGTGGACATCGGTGCCGAGGACATCGACTCTCTGGCGGCTTTCGCCGCCGAGGAGGCCATCGATCTCACTGTCGTGGGCCCCGAGATTCCGCTCATCCAGGGCATCGTGGACGAGTTCGAGCGCCGCGGCCTGACCGTCTTTGGCCCCAACGCCGCCGCCGCGCGACTCGAGGGCAGCAAGGCCTTCGCCGACGGTCTCATGGAGAAGTACGGCATTCCGTCAGCCAAGTTCGCCGTGTTCGACAATCCCCAGGATGCGAAGAGCTACGTCGAGTCCGTCGGTGCGCCCATCGTCGTGAAGGCCGATGGCGCCGCCGCCGGCAAGGGCGTCGTCGTCGCCCAGGAGGTGGAGCAGGCCCTCGAGGCCGTCGAGGAGACCATGGTCCAGCGCATCCATGGTCCGGCGGGCGACCGCGTCGTCATCGAGGAGTGCCTCGTGGGGCCCGAGTGCTCGATCAAGGTCTTCACCGACGGCGGGTCCGTGGTGCCCATGGTCCCCTCCCAGGACCACAAGCGCGCCCTCGACGGCGACCAGGGCCCCAACACCGGCGGCATGGGCTGCTACGCGCCGGTCCCGGCCCTCGATGCCGAGCTGTTCGACGACATCATGACCCGCATCATGGAGCCCACCGTCAAGGCCATGGCGCGGGAGGCAGCGCCCTACAAGGGCGTGCTCTACGGTGGCCTCATACTCACCGATGACGGCCCGAAGGCGCTGGAGTTCAACTGCCGCTTCGGCGACCCCGAGACCCAGGTCGTGCTCCCGCTCCTGGAGTCCGACCTGGCGGAGGTGCTGCTGGCTACGGCGCAGGGCCGACTGGGCGATTGCGAAGTCCAATGGTCCGACCGCAAGTGCGTCTGCGTCGTCATGGCCTCAGGCGGCTACCCGGGCGAGTACGAGAAGGGCCTGCCCATCAGCGGGACCGAGGCGGTCGGGGCCCGCGACGATGTCGTCGTCTTCCACGCCGGCACCGCCCGCAGGGATGGGCAGCTCGTCACCGCCGGCGGCCGCGTGCTCGGAGTCACGGCTCTCGGCGACACCTTCGACGGGGCCATCGACCGGGCCTACAGCGCCGTGGACGGCATACACTTCGACGGCGTGCACTGCAGGCGCGACATCGCCAAGCGCGCCGTCACCTGACCGGGACACATCACCGTGCGATCACGGTCATCTGTGGAGGAGGCTCCATTGCGCATTGGCATAGTCATCGGCAGTGACTCGGATCTTCCCGTCATGGAGGCCGCCACTGAGGTGCTCGAGCAGTTCGGAGTGCCGTATGAGCTCGAGGTGCGCTCCGCCCATCGCACGCCCAGGCTCGTGGAGGAGTACGCGGCGACCGCCGAGGAGCGCGGCGTCACGGCCATCATCGCCGCCGCCGGCTGCGCGGCGCACCTGCCCGGAGTGATCGCCGCGCACACAGTCCTGCCGGTCATCGGCGTGCCCATCGATGCATCGCCGTTGAGCGGCGTGGACGCGCTCTACTCCATCGTCCAGATGCCCAGCGGCGTTCCCGTGGCCACTGTCGGCATCAATGGCGCGAAGAACGCCGCACTGCTGGCCATTCAGATCGCCGCCGCGGCTGACGAGAAGCTCCGGGGGCGGCTCCGGGACTACAAGCGGGAGCTGGCGGAGGCCGGGGAGCGCAAGACCCGCGAGCATGGCTTCAAGAGCGAACGCGACGACCAGCGCAAGGGGGCCTGATCAGTGACGTCACCGCATGTGCCGTATGGCCGCGAGTCGAGGGCGTGGCGGGATGCGTGTGGTGTGCTGGGTATCCACACGCCGGGACAGGACGCGGTACGGCCTGCCTACTTTGGGCTCTTCACTCTGCAGCACCGCGGCCAGGAGAGTGCCGGTATCGCGGTGGCAGATGGCCGGCAGTTTCGTGTCCGCAAGGGCATGGGACTCGTTCAAGGCGTGTTCCACGACGAGTGCCAATTCGAGGACCTGCACGGCCACATCGCCCTCGGCCACGTGCGCTACTCCACCACGGGCAGTCGGCGCGCCAGCAATGCTCAGCCGCTCGCTGCCGATTTCGACGCCGGCCAGTTCGCACTCGGACATAACGGCAACCTGGTCAATGCGCTGAGCCTGCGCGATGCCCTCAGCGACAACGGCCGCCAGTTCGAGACGACGAGTGACACCGAACTCATTGCGGCCATGATCAGCGATCTCAGCGCCGGTCGGACGCTGGAGGAGGCCACCGGCGAGGCGATGCAGCGGCTGCAGGGGGCCTATTCCACTGTCCTGCTGACGCGGGACCAGCTCATCGCCTTCCGCGACCCGTGGGGCGTGCGCCCGTTGTGCATCGGTCGCATCGACTCGGGCGGCTATGTTGTGGCCTCTGAGACCTGCGCCCTGCCCGTGCTCCGAGCCCGGTTCGTGCGGGAGGTGCAGCCTGGCGAGATCGTCGTGATCAACGAGCAAGGCATCACGGAGGTGCAGGCGGTGCCGTCGCCGCGCCGGGCGTGCTGCATCTTCGAGTTCATTTACTTCGCCAGACCCGATAGCGTCATCTACGGCAAGTCGCTCTACATCGCCCGCAAGCGCATGGGCCACGTGCTCGCCCGGGAGCACCCCTGCGATGCCGACCTCGTCGTCCCCGTCCCCGAGAGCGGCGTCCCGCACGCCATCGGGTACGCCGAGGCCTCAAGGATACCGTTCGGCGAGGCGCTCATAAAGAACCGCTACATCCTGCGCACGTTCATCCAGCCCGAGCAGACCCTGCGCGACGAGAGCGTGCGCATGAAGTTCAGCCCGCTGCGCGAGGCCGTCGAGGGCAAGCGGGTGGTCCTGGTTGACGACAGCATCGTCCGCGGCACCACCACCAGACAGCTCGTCGGCATGGTGCGCGACGCCGGTGCCAAGGAGGTACACCTCCGCATCAACTCGCCGCCGCTGCGATACCCGTGCTACTACGGCATCGACATGGACACCCAGGACCAGTTCATCGCCCACCGCACGCGCGTGTCCGACATCGGCGAGCAGGTGGGGGCCGACTCCATCGGCTACTTGAGCATCAACGGTCTAATCGAGGCCGTGGGGGTATCCCGCGGCAACTTCTGCCTCGCGTGCTTCAACAATCGCTACCCCATCGACATCCCGAAGCACGTCGAGGTCGGCAAGCTCGCCCTGGAAGCCGCAGAATAGGGAGGGGTCTCAATGCCCCGCATCAACGTAGGCGTCCTGGCCTCCGGCCGC
>JASFTE010000066.1:0-12069 GCA_050114035.1 Armatimonadota bacterium
CGAGCGGTCGCAGATCGGCGCCTCCGAGATCAACGCTCGCGTCACATCCCTCGGCGGCCCGCCGCTGCCCGTCGTTCCCCTCAGCGATACGCTGCCGCCGGGCAAACTCATCGTCATCGCGCCGTGTACCGCCGCCGGGCTCTCCCTCGATCGGCTGGGCGTGAAGATCACCCCCGATGATCCCGGTGCACAGGGGCACGTCATCCGCCCCGTCGGCCAGGGAGAGAACCTGCGCCTGTTCCTCGTGGGCAGCGACTCCCTCGGCACGCTCTACGCCGCCGTGACGGCGCGGCAGCTCATCATCAAGCGCGGCGACGAGATACTCCTGCAGCCCGCCGCCGTGCGCGACTGGCCGGACTACAGGCACCGGCTCGTCGGCGTGCCCTTCAGCGAGCACCTGCGCCGGAGCTGGTACGCCATTCTCTCCGCCGAGCGCGACGGCGACCTCGCGAAGGCCCGCGACCTCGCCCGCGACTTCGTGACCTCCCAGAAGCGCTACTTCGACTGGATGCTGCGCGCCAAAACCAACCTCGCCTGGTACTCCACCAACATCCGCCCGGGAGATGCGCCGGAGAACACGACCGTCGTGCGCGCCGCGCTCAAGGAGGTCAACGACTACGGGCTCGCCCGCGGCATCGAGTCCATGGCCAGCGACACCAGTGCCATCGGCACCTCCCCGGCCGACGATGACAATCCCGACTTCAAGGACGTCGTGCTCCATCGCTCCCACAAGCGCTACTTCTGCTGGTCGCGGCTCGAGTACCACGAGCGCCGCGCCCGACGAGCCGCCGACTGGCTGGCCGATGGCGGCTACACCGGCTACTACCTCCACGCCACCGACGGCGGCGGCTGGCAGAACCCGGCGCTCTGGAACGACCGCTGCACCCGGTGTCGCGAGACCTACGGCGACGACCACGCCCGGGCCGACGCGACGGTGTTCGGGATCTACTACCGCGCGATCAAGCAGCGCATCCCCGACCTCAAGTTCGTCGCCGTCGTCTACCCCTACACGGGCCGATATCTTGACCCCGCGTACGTCTACCAACAGGCGGCATCGAGCATGGGCGAGGGAGCGCCCGCCCGCGCTCTCGCCGAGCAGACGTCCCGCAAGCTCACGGCCTTCCTCCAGCGCCTCAACGGACTGCTCCCGCCCGACATCTTCGTGTGCATCCGGGAGAGCGAGCGCCCGCACCTCGACCTGGCGCGGCAGGCGTGGGGAGAGCGCCCATTCCAGCTCTACTACGAGTACGCCTACTGGAAGGGCTGGCGGCCGTACTACATCACCACGCCGCTGTGGACCAAGTCCATGCACTACCCCACGCACGACGACATCCTGCTCGGCCGAGTCTCCGGCCGCGGCTGGACCGAGCTCACCCAGCTCCTCGCCGTCGAGTGCGCCTGGAACGTCAACCGTCCCGGTGCCCGCGACTTCGACTCCCAGACCTGGCGCGACATCGGCACGAAGCAACCTCCGCCGCCCGAGCGCCGCACCTTCGCCGAGCGCGCCTCTCGCTTCTGGTTCGGCGACGAGGCCGGCCCCCTCATCGCGCCCGTGTTCGCCGAGAACATCAGCCACTTCTTCATCGTGTCCCCCGAGGAAGTGCTGCGCTACCTGACGCTGGACGACCCGGCCCGGACCATGCTCGACCAGTCCGAGGCCGCCGGCCGCGCCGCCGCATCACTCGATCGCCTGTGGGACCTGCAGCAGCGCTCCGACGTGCTCGCCGGCGACGAGCTCGGGTACTTCCTCAACATGTACCTCATGACCCACGGCGCCCGCATCCTCGCCCGGCACCGTGGACACATGCTCGCCGCTCGGCACGCGATCGAGCAGGGGGATCGAGCCGAGGCAGAGGGCCACCTCTCGGCGGCGCGCGAGCACCTGGACCGAGCGGCGCCCGAGTGGGACTCGCTCCGAAAGAGCGTCCCCGCCGACAAGCTGTTCGCCCCATACTTGCGCAAGACGGCCGCCCCCGGCTACCTCATGCAGCTTGACGTGCCTGCGCTGCGCGAGGAGGCCGATGACCTCTGGGACCGCCGCGAGGCCCTCATCGCCGCACACACGATCCCCGGCTGGTTCGAGCGCACCTGCCGCACCCGCGAGCTCGTCGCCGTCCCCGCGCGCGGGCCCATCACCGTGGACGGGCGCCTCGACGAGCCCGCATGGGCCGACGCGCCGCCGATCGAGCACTTCATGGACTACCGGATCCTCCGCGTCGAGTCCCTTGAGACCCGCGCCCGCCTGGCGTACGACGGGAAGGCCCTCTACGTGGCCTTCGAGTGCTTCGATCCGGACCCGGCGGGGATCACCGCCTTCTTGCCCCGGCCGGACGAGCACATCGTATGCGACAGCGTCGAGCTGCTACTGGCGCCCAAGCCGGGCTCTAAGGAGTTTGCCCACTGGATCGTCGACTCGAAGGGCACCGTCTTCGACGCCCGCTCCGTTCCCTCGCCGGCGGGCATGCCCAAGTACTCCCTCAACTGGAACGGCTCAGCGGACGTGAAAGCCCTGCGCGGCGACGACCGCTGGACGGTCGAGATGGCGATCCCCGCCGCCGACCTCGGCATCACGCCGAGAGCGGGACGGGAGTGCCGCGCCCTCCTCTGCCGCAACATCGTCCACACCCGGCCTGAGGGCGAGCAGGAGCAGAACGCCATCGTCTTCCTCGAGGGCAGCAACTTCCACACCGTCGAGAAGTTCGCCGAGCTCCGATTCGCTGAGCGCGCCGAGCCCGTTCCCGCGCCGCAGGTTGGCCTCGTCCTGCGGCCCATCCACTTCGCCCACGAGACCACCGGCGAGGGCGCCGGCACGCGCATCGGCGGCGACCTGCGCATCGAGACGAATCGCAACCTGCATAACCTCCGCGTGACGGCCGAGTGCACTGACGGCGTGGAGCCCCTCGCGAAGCAGCAGCTGGGAGCCGCGGACGTCGTGCAACTCATGTGGCGACCGCGGGAACCCTTCTCGATCCTGCTCCCGACGGAAGTGCCGGGCGTCGTGTGCACCTTCACCGCCACGAGCGACGAGGGGACCTGGTCCTTCGTCCGCCGGTTCGGCAGCCCCCTGCGGGCTGCAATCCCCGGCGAGAAGCTGTACGCCCCGGGCGTTGACGGCCAGGCGCTGGCGCAGCCGGCCTTCTTCAGCTCCTTCAATCCGGCGGCCATTCAGCTACCGGAGGGCACCGTCGAGCTCTGGGTCCGGCCGCACTGGGATGTCGCCCCGCGAGCGTCCGGCCCGCGCGGCTCGCTGGAGCACACCTTCCTCAACCTCGGCCCGATCCGCCCCGACTATCCCTACCTGTCGAACCACAGCTCGCTGACGATCTCGCACTCCGCCGACGGCTACCTCGCGTGCATCATCTCCAACTCCCGCTACGAGCCCCGCACGGTACACGCGAGCATCCGCGACTGGCGCAAGGGCGAGTGGCATCACGTGGCCCTGCAGTGGAAGCTGGACGACGGCGGGAAGACCTCCATGGCTCTCTTCATCGACGGCAAGCTCGCCTCCGACCGGGTCAAAGGGAGCGAGAGGTCCCCCAACACCCAGCCGCTCGATCTGCGCGAGCTGCATCTGCCGATCCAGATCGGCTCCATGAACACCGGCTTCCGCCCGGCCGAGGCCGACATCGACGAGTTGCGCATCAGCTCCGTGCGTCGCTACTCCGGGCCGTTCACCCCACCGAAGCGCTTCGACCCGGACGCACAGACGCTGACGCTCTTTCACTTCGACGGCAGCCTCGGGGCGGCTCTCCCGGGGGGCCTGACTGCCACAGCCGGCCCGGCGCAGTGAGCGTGGAGGGAGTGGCGGAGAGGTCCGAGTCGCACAGGCCGGACCCGCGCCGCTACTGCCCGCCGATGCTCACCGACAGCCGCTCCCCCGCCCGCAGAGCGCCCCTGTCCACCGTCAGCGTCTCCACCTCCGCCGGCCAGACGGCCCGGCGGCGCCGCTCGACGATGAGGCGTCCATCGGCCCCTTGGAGCGACAGTACGGCATTCTGCATCGGGCGCTCTGGCCGGACCGAGAGCGCCACTTCGGCGTCGCCATTCGCGCGAATCCTCTGCGGCACCACCATCCGCGCCCCCTCGCCCGCCGCCACATCCCACCACTGCCGCTCCGCGGGCACGCCCTCCCGCACGACACCCGCGGCCGCCCGCGCCGCCGTCTCCGCCTCCGTGGAGACCCAGTCGACGAGGTCATGCGGGTACACAACGTCGCCCGCCGCGAAGATCCCCGGCACGGACGTCTCCATGGAGTCGTCCACGAGCGCCCCGCCGGTCACCTGATCGAGCCGCACGCCGGCCGTCTTCGACAGCTCGTTCTCCGGGATCAGCCCGGCCGACACGAGCACCGTGTCGCACGGGATGCGCTTCGCGCCCGAAGCCAGCGTCTGCCCGGCGCCATCAAGCGGCGCGATGCTGACACCCTCCACCCGCGACCGCCCGTCGATCCGCGTCACCGCGTGCTGCAGGTACAGGGGGATGTCGAAGTCGTGGAGGCACTGCACCACGTTCCGCATCAGCCCGCCGGGAAAGGGCATGATCTCGACGACGGCCTCTACTGTCGCGCCGCTTAGCGTCAGCCGCCGCGCCATGATCAGCCCGATGTCCCCGCTGCCGACGATCACGAAGCGCGTGCCCGGGATGATGCCCTCGATGTTGACAAGCCGCTGCGCCGTGCCCGCCGCATAGATGCCCGCCGGCCGCGTCCCCGGGATCCGCAGCGCCCCCCGCGTCCGCTCCCGGCAGCCCATCGCCAGCACGATCGCCTCCGCCTCGGTTCGTTCCAGCCCCCGCGCCCTGCTCGACGCATAGATCGTCCGCTCGGGCGTGATCTCCAGCACCATGCACCGCAGCCGCTGCGCCACGTCCGTGCCCGTCACATCGTCAATGAACCGCTGCGCGTACTCGCACCCGGTCAGATCCTCGTCGAAGTAGTGCAGCCCGAACCCCACGTGGATGCACTGCGGCAGGATGCCTCCGAGGCGCTCGTCCCGCTCCAGCACCAGGACGCGCTCGACGCCCCGCCGGCGCGCCTCGAGGGCGGCGGCCAGCCCGGCCGGGCCCGCGCCGATGATGGCAAGATCCGTGGTGGAGGATCGCATGGTGACTCAGCCGCTCCGGGCCGTGTCGCGCTCGGGTGGCACGAACAGCTCGGAGCCGGCGCCGAACTTGGTCAGCTCGGCCGGAGATACGCCGAGCTCCTCGCCGAAGATCCTCACGATCCTCGGCAGACAGAAGCCCCCCTGACAGCGCCCCATCCCCGCGCGCGTGCGGTACTTCACCCCGTCCAGCGTGCGCGCGCCCACCGGCCCGCGGATCGCCTCCCTGATCTCCGCCCTCGTCACCGTCTCGCAGCGGCACACGATCTCCCCGTGGTCGGCGTCCTCTGCGATCAGCTTCCCCTGCTCCTCCCGCGACAGCGCGCCGAACCGCGGCGTCACTCGCCGGACCGGATCGAACTCCGGGCGCTTCCGCAGCGGCCCGAGGTAATCGGCCACGTGACTCGCCACCCGCTGAGCGATCGCCGGCGCCGCCGTAAGCCCGGGCGATGCGATCCCCGCCGCGTTGATCAACCCGCCCACGCCGGTCGGGCCGATGATGAAGTCGTCCCCCGCCACCGCCCGCAGGCCGGCATACGAGGCAATGACATCCGCCAGCTCGATGGACGGACACAGCCCCGCCGCCCCCGCGTAGGCCTCCGCCAGGCCGGCCTCGGTGGTGGAGATGTCGGCCTTGTCGGCCACGTCATGCGCCGTGGGGCCGATCAGCGTGTTCCCGTCGATCGTCGGGATCACACAGATGCCCTTCGTGCGCTCCGTGGGCACCGGGTGGATGACGCTGCTCACCGGCCGGACTGCCTTGTCGAGCACGTAGTACTCGCCCTTGCGCGGCGTGATGCCGAAGTGCCCCGCGCCCGCCATCGCCGCCACCTCGTCCGCGTCCACACCCGCCGCGTTGACTGCGACGCGCGTGGCTATCTCGCCCGCCGGCGTCACGACGCTCGCGACCTGGCCGTTCGCAACGCCGATGGCCTGTACCGGGCATTCGCGGCAGACCACCGCGCCGTTCTGCGCCGCGTTCTCAGCGAGGCCGAACACGAGCTGATGGACATCCACTACGCCTGACGTGGGAATGTGCACCGCCGCCACGCCTTGCACGGCCGGCTCGCGCTCCCCGAGCTCCTCCCCGTTGATGAGCCGCACGCCGGGCACGCCGTTGCGCCGACCCCGCTCGAGCCGTTCATCGAGCACCGGGCGCTCGGACTCATCCCGCGCAACGATGTAGCCGCCCGTGGCCGCCAGCGCGACGCCGAGCTGCTCGCAGAGGGCCGGATAGGCCTCCACGCCGGCGCGGTTGGTCGCCGCCTTGAGCGTCCCCGGCTGCGGGTCGATGCCTGAGTGGATCACCGCGCTGTTCGCGCCGCTCGTTCCCGCCCCCACGTCGCCGCGCTTCTCGAGCAGCACGACGCGGAGATCGTGCTGGGCCAGCTCCCGCGCGATGCAGCACCCGACGACGCCTCCTCCGACGATGACCACATCGGCAGATTGCGGTGGGGCGGGATCGATCACGGGAGCATTCCGTTCCTTGTGCGAGGCGGGCCCATGGGATCCACGCAGCCCGGCTCACACAGGCGGGCGCTGGGCTACTTGCGGGATCGGCGCCTCGAGGGGGTCACGACCGTGCCCTTGGCGAAGGAGTGGCCTATGTCCGTGAGCCGGACCTCGACCGCGTCCCGCTTGGCCGGGATGCCCTCCGGAACGATGATCGTGTACCCGTCCACGCTCGCCATGTGCCCCGCCGTCCCGTCCGAGAGGACCTGATTCCGGGACAGCTTGACGCGTCGCCCGGCACGGTAGCGCGCCTTCGCGCGGTCGGTGTCGCGCTTTGACAGCGACGTTACCCTGCTCCGCTCCGGATGCATGTCCTCGCTGCTGCGGACGTACACGTCACGCTCCACCAGCTTCTCCAGCTCCTCGGCCCCCTCGCCCTCCTCGCCCAGCACCGTGGGGATAACGCTGGGATGCACCATCACGAGGAACGCCCTCGCCCGCGACTTGGCCGCCGACCGCCGCAGTTGGCTGATGCAGTTGCTGGCAACGGCCTCCGGCGAGAGTATCCCCCCGCGCCCCTCGCACTGCGGGCACGTGCTGTACAGCTTCTCCCGCAGGCTCTCCCCCGTGCGCTTGCGCGTCATCTCCACCAGGCCCAGGGGTGTCAAGTGGGCGATGCGCGTCTTCATGCGATCGGCCTTGAGCGTCTTCCGCAGCGCCGTCATCACCTGCCGCCGGTGGCGCGCCCGGTCCATGTCGATGAAGTCGATGACGATGATCCCGCCGATGTCACGCAGGCGCAACTGTCGCCCGATCTCCTCGACCGCCTCCAGGTTCGTCTGCAGCACCGTGTTGGCCAGGCTCTTGCTCTCCGTGAACTTGCCCGAGTTGACGTCGATGGCCGTCAGCGCCTCGGTCTCCTCGATCACGATCACCCCGCCTTGCGGCAGCGTAACCCGCGAGCGCAGCGTCTGCTCCAGTTGCTCATCGACCCCATAGTGCTCGAAGATCGGCTTGGCGCCCTCGTAGAGCTTGATGCGCGAGCGCAGCTTCGGGGCAATGCCGCCGATCAGGTTGCGCAGCCCCTTGTACAGCTCCGGATCGTCCACGACGAAGGCGGACATGTCGCTGGAGAAGACGTCCCGGAGCATCACATACGGCAGGCCGATGTCCTCGTGCACCAGCGCCGGCGCCTTTGAGTCCTTGGCCTTGTGCTGGATGCTGCGCCAGATGCGCTGCAGGAAGCGCACGTCTCGCTGGAGCTGCGCCGCCGTGATCCCCTGGGCCTGCGTGCGGATGATGAGGCCGAAGTCCTTCGGCCGCACCTTCCCGCCCATTCTGCGCAGCCGCTCCCGCTCCTTGATCGACTCGATCTTGCGCGACACCCCCACCTTCTTGCCGCTCTGTGCCATGAGCACGGTGTACCGCCCCGGCAGCGAGATCCGCGCCGATACGCGGGCTCCCTTGCGGCCGACAGGGCCCTTCGTGACCTGCACCAGCACCTCCTGACCGGGCTTGAGCACCTTCGTGATCGGTGGCAGCCCCTGGGGCCGCCCGCCCCGAATCCGCGGCTCCTCCGCCGTGGCGTCGGCAACGTACAGGAACGCATTCCGCTCCAGTCCGATGTTCACGAACGCCGCGTCCAGCGCCCGCACCACGTTCTCCACCCGGCCCTTGTACACGCTGCCCAGGATGTGGTGCCCGTGCTCGATCTTCAGCTCTGCCAGTCGCTCGTTCTCCAGGATTGCCACTCGGGTGTCCCGAGGGCTCGCACTCACTACAATCTGCCTGTCCATGTCTCAGTCGCTTCCCTTGGCCCCCAACGAGGCTCCTCTGCTGGCAAACACATGGCCAAACGGGCAAGCCCCGCCGGATTGTTGCGCGTCTAGCTCTCCCCCCGGCGACGTGCCAGGAGCCCGACGCGATGAATATGTAACACCTCGACCTCGCCCAGACTGGCGGCGAGCGCCTCTATGACCTCGGCGGGCTTGGCCATCGCCTCCGGGGCGATGCCCACCCGCATGCGCACACTGAACCCGTCCGAATCGCACTCGCACAGCTCGAGCGCGTCCACGAAGGGTCGGATATCAACCGTCCGCTCGCCCTTCTTCGTCGTGCGGACTATCTCCGTGCGCCGCTGATCCAGCAGCGCCCGGATCCCCGACTCGGCTCTCTCCCGCAGACCCTCCGCTCCACCCGCCGCCCTGCAGCCCACGTCCACCACGTACTCCGCCCCGTCAACACCCTCGAACAGGGCCTTCTTGCGCCGCGCAATGACCTGCAGCTCCACGAGCTCAAAGCCGTCCGGGAGCTGCGGCCGCAGCGCCCGGGCCAGCTCAAGCGACGGTACGCTCCGCAATAGCTCCATCGCCACCAGCTCGCCGTCGCTCGTCACGCCCACGGGCAGCGGCGACGCGAAGCTCATGCGCGGACGGGGCGAGAAGCCCTTGCTGTACGCGATGGGCAGGTCCGCCCGCCGCACGGCGCGATGCAGAGCCCGGGCGAATTCCAGGTGCGACATCAGCGCCGCGGTGCCGTGCCTCGCCACCGTGATCTGCGCGAACAGCCGCGTTCCCGGGGGCAGCCTATGTCTCATTGGTCTCCTGCAGCGCCGCGAGCAGGCTCTCTCGCGTCACGCCGCAATCAATGTGATCCCACGGCAGTGGCGCCTCAACCGACCACTCCGCCGTGGCGTACTGCTCCAGATCCATCCTGCACTCGCCGAAGGCGCTCTTCCATGCCCCATACTGCAGGTGTTCGCCCCAGGCGTCGAAGCCGCACCCGGCCGCGTGCGCGCGCTGCACCACCTCGCACAGCTCCCGCCCGCCCCGCGACAGCGTGCCCTCCAGCAGGCTCTGGGACGGGTTCGCCCAACGCAGCTTGATGCGCCGGCTGCGGATGTTCTCCTTGAGAATGTCGAGCTTCGCCTCCACCTCCGCCGCCGATATCTGCCGACTCCACTGAAACGCCGTGTGCGGCTTCGGGATGTGGAAGTTGACGCTCAGGTTGACGCCGAGCCGTCCGCGCCGGCGCGAGCCCAGCACCTCGTCGCCCACCCCCTCGACGGCGTGCGCCAGCTCCGCGATGCCCTTCACGTCATCATCCGTCTCCCCCGGCAGCCCGACCATGAAGTACAGCTTCAGCCGCGTCCAACCCGCCTCGAAGGCGGCCCGCACCGTCGCCAGGATCTCCTCGTCCGTGGCGGGCTTGTTGATCGCCCGGCGCAGGCGCTCGGACCCCGCCTCCGGGGCGAACGTCAGCCCGGTCCGCTTCCCCTTGTACGCCCGGTCCGCGAGCTCGACCGAGGCCACGACCGGTCGCAGGGATGGCAGCGATACCGACAGCGGCCTGTCGCCCACGGCCGTCGAGAGATACTCCAGCAGCTCGGCCATGTGCGGGTAGTCGGAGCAGTTGAGCGCCAGCGGTGCTATCTCATCGTAGCCCGTGTTCGCCAGAAGGGCCCGGGCCTGCTCCTTCAGCGTCTCGAGGCTCCGGGAGCGCGACGGGTGGTAGATGGCCCGCGCCTGGCAGAACCGGCACCCACGCGGGCAGCCCCGCATGATCTCCAGCATCGCCCGATCGTGCACCGCCTCCGAGAACGGCACCACCGGCGCCGTGGGGAACGACGCCGCGTCCAGGTCCTCCACGATGCGCCTCCGGATTCGCTCCGGCGCCGCGCCGTCCCTCGGCGCCCCGGCGGCCCGCCGCTCGATGCCGTCTCCCGCCAGCGTGCGCTCCTCATACAGCGACGGCACGTACACGCCCTCGATCTGCGCGAGACCCTCCAACAGCTTCTCTCGCGACGACCCGCCGCCGTCACGCCACGCGGCGTACGCGTCAACGATCTCGTGCACGACCTCCTCGCCGTCGCCAATCACAACGGCGTCGAAGAAGTGGGCCAATGGCTCGGGATTCACCGCGCACGGGCCGCCCGCCATCACGAGGGGGCTGTCTGCCTCGCGCTCCGCGGCGAGGATCGGGACGCCGCCGAGCTCGAGCAGCGACAGGATGTTCGTGTAGTTCAGCTCGTGCTGGAGGGTGACGCCGACGATGTCGAATTCCGACAGGGGGAGTCGTGACTCCAGGGAACGCAGCGCGTCCCCGCGCGACCGGATGAGGTCCGCCATGTCCGGCCAGGGGGAGAAGACCCGCTCGCAGACCGTATCATCGCGCTGGTTCAGCACGTGATACAGGATCTGGAGCCCGAGGTGGGACATCCCCACCTCGTACGTGTCGGGATATGCGAAGGCGAACTTGACCCGTACGTCGGCGAGATCCCTCTTGACCGCGTTCCACTCGCCACCGACGTACCGTATTGGCTTGGCGACGGAGCGTACCAGCTCCGCGTCGCCAGGCGCTATCCTCGATTGCAACGAATCTATACCTCAATCCCTGCCCATCTGGCATCGCGCACAGACGGCAGGTCAGCGCTCGCATGTTCGATTCGGCCGTCGCCCCAGCTCGCCAGCACGCCCGTGGCGACCGATTCTGACGCAGCCATGATACCGCGCCACGCAACGGCGTGTCAAGCAGCGCGGCCCATCAGCCGCCCCGTCCCCTATTCCGGGACGAGGTCGAAGTTCAGCTTCGTGGTCTGGTTCGCGTCCACGGTGACTGTCTTCGTCGCTGGCTGGTAGCCCGCGAGCGACGCGGTCACGTCGTGCGTGCCGGCCGGGACGCCCGTGATCTCGTACCGGCCGCCCCCGTTCGTTACGTCGCTCTGCCCGCTGTCGGCGCTCACGAGGACGCCCGCAAGCCCCTTCCTGCTCCCCCCGGTGACCTTCCCGGCGATGGAGCCAGTCCCGCCACCGCCCGAGCCCCCGCCCGTTATCGTGAAGGCGAAGCCATCGTCGCTGAGCACATGGGCCCAGAAGCCGCCGTCGGCGTAGTTGGTGCGGCCCCAGGGGAACTGCGATTGCAGCGCCGGCGGGACGTTGTGGAATGTCTCCTCGGTCAGGAGCAGGCGGCACTGATAGCTGCCCGGCGGGAGCGTCACCTGACCAGGCTTGGGCCGGCCGGTCTCTCCCTCCGCGTACACCCTGACGTTCTGGTCTGCAAAGGGTGACTCGTACACATCAGGGTCATACGTAATGCGGTGCGTGCGCGGCCTTCCGTCACGGGCACGGTTCGCACGCCGCTGGTCGGTCCTCCACAGCACGTGGAAGCTGCTGTCCAGATAGAGCGGCTGGATCGCGTTGCCGTTGACATCGGTCACGAAGAAGTCGAACAGGAGGTAGCCCAGGACCCAATGGCCCACGTGGCTGGGCAGATCGCTGTCGTCCACATTCCACCCGTCGTCCTCGCACCACCAGCGTCCGATGTGCCCGATCTCCCAGTTGGACCGGTTGAGCACGTCCGATTCGGCTGGTATAGTCCCGGAGTACGGGGCCGTCGGCATGCCCTCGAGCTTGACCTGATACGCGGACCCCGGCTTCAGGCCATCGGCCGTGATGGAGCCTTCGAGAGTGGTCCCATCGGTGAGGTTGTAGGTCACAAGGTCCGGGGAGTCATACGTACT
>JASFTE010000067.1:0-12021 GCA_050114035.1 Armatimonadota bacterium
CGCCACTACAGGCAATCAGAGGCAGTCGAACGGAGGCAGAATGACCGGGACCCTCGCAATACGGGCCTACGGTGTATCACGTGTGGCGGTCGGCATGCTGCTGGCGGCTCTCGCGTGCTCCGACGCACTCGCGGGCGAGCCCGAGGGCCTCAGCTTCACCTTCGCCGACGGGGTCGGCGACTGGCGCGTGGCGACCGAGGAGGGTGCGACCGCCGAACTCGACGCCATCACCGTCGGCAGCGGCCGCACGGTGCTGCGCCTCCGCGCCACGTTCCCCGGCGTGGTGGACCTGCACGTAAAGCCGTGGCGCGACTGGTTCGCCTACGATGCCCTCGACTTCGACCTGCAGATGCAGTTCGCGAAGGACGGTTCCCAGGAGATCGAGCCCGTCGTCTACTTCAAGGACGGCGAGTACTGGTGGTACGAGGCGCTCCCGTGCCGCGACCCGCAGACCGGCAAGCTCATCCAGAAGCTCCTCACCGGCAAATGGCCGCACTTCGCGCTCGACATCTCCCCCACCAGCACCCGATGGACGCCGCAGGGGCACGAGAAGCCGTGGACGGGCCTCACCCCGCGCCCGCGGCAGTTCGGCATCCGCTTCGTCTCCGAGAAGAAGTACAGCGGCTCCATCCTCGTGGACGACATCGCGCTCACTCCCGTCCCGGCGCGGCGGCCTGAGCCCCAGGGCGACATCAAGCTGACGCTGAGCGCCGACCGGGTGCCGCAGTACGAGAAGCTCGAGGCCACCTTCGATCTGGGCAAGACATACTCCAACCCCTTCGACCCGGCCGTCGTGGACGTGATGGCGCACTTCAGGGCCCCCGATGACAGCGAGATCGCCATCCCGGGCTTCTACTACCAGGCGTACGACCGCACACAGAACGACAAGGGCCACGAGAAGCTCGCGCCGGTGGGAGATCCGGTGTGGAAGGTGCGCTTCTCGCCGCATCAGGTCGGGCGCTACGAGTTCCACGTGACGGTCAACGACGGCCGCACGCGGAAGTCGCCAACGCATTCCTTCGAGGCCACTGCGCCGACGGATCCCCGCGGCCCCATTCGGATCAGCCAGACGGACTCCAAGTACTTCGAGTTCACCAACGGCGAGTTCTTCTACCCGGTGGGCCTGAACGTGCGGGACGGGAACGTGAAGAAGGAGCACGGCGGCCAGCGCGGGACATACGACATGGACCACTACCTGCCCAAGATGGGTGAGGTGGGGATGAACTTCGTGCGGACGTGGATGTGCTCCTGGTGGCTGGCGCTGGAGTGGGGCGAGAACTACGACGCGGCCAGGTACCACGGGCTGGGCTACTACAGCACGGCCAATGCGTGGCGCTTGGACTATACCCTCGAATTGGCCGAGAAGCTGGGGCTGTACATGGAGCTGACGCTGAATAACCACGGCCAGCTCCGGCAGGACAAGTTCGACTTCGAGTGGGAGTACAACCCCTTCTGGACGGCCAACGGCGGTCATCTGTCCACGCCGCGGCAGTTCTGGACCGACGCGCGCGCCAAGGAGTTGACGCGGCAGCGCTACCGCTACATCGTGGCCCGCTGGGGCTACTCGACGCACCTGATGACGTGGGACATGTGGAACGAGGTGGACCTGGTCGAGGGGTACTCGAAGGCGGCGAACGATCCCGTCGTCCTGTGGCACAAGGAGTTCGCCGACTACGTGCGGGACACTGATCCCTTCGACCACATCGTCACGTCGCACTACTGCCTCGGCCACCTCGGCAAGACGGGCGGCAAGGAGCTCTTCCTGGGCGCCAACCTCGACTACCTCCAGGCCGACTCCTACTGGAGCAAGACGCTCCCCGAGGACATGAACAAGATGTGGAGCGCCGGCCAGGGCACTTCGAAGCCCTTCCTGCTCATCGAGTTCGGCCGTCTCCCGTCGCGGACGCGCTACGAGCTGCGCTGTGGCATCTGGTCATCGCTGTGCATGCCCCTGTCGGGCATGGCCATGTACTGGATGTGGGATCAGGTTGATGCCAACGACATGTGGCGCTACTACCGCGCGGCGCAGAGGTTCATGGAGGAGGAGGACGACCGCGGCAAGAGCTGGCAGCGGACCCCCGCCATCGTTCGCCCCGGCCCCTACGCCGCCCAGGCAATGCGCCACGACACCGGTGCGCGCATCTACGTCTACGACTACAAGAAGCTCGCCGTGGACCCCAGGGCGCTGGACAAGACCGAGGGCGTCATTCTCATGACGAGGTTGCCCGTGCCGGGTGACTGCACCGTTGAGTTCTGGGACACCGTGGACGGCGGCCTCATCGGCACCCAGACCGTCGTCTCGTCAGACCGCGGCATTCTCACGATCCCGCTCCCCCCCATCGCCGCCGACATGGCCATGAAAGT
The DNA here is from genome assembly GCA_050114035.1 of Armatimonadota bacterium. GTDB lineage: Bacteria > Armatimonadota > Zipacnadia > JAUWAU01 > JAUWAU01 > JAUWAU01. The sequence continues at coordinate 2,365 of JASFTE010000067.1, forward strand.
CACGGCACAGGGCGCGGGCTAGAGACGACGGCCGCGCCCGATCCTACTCCCTGCTTCTCTCCGACAACTGCCGCTCCAGATCCCGCCGCTCGTCCCGCTCGGCGATGGCGCGCCGCCTGTCGTACTGCCGCTTCCCGCGGCACAGCCCCAGCTCCACCTTGGCGTAGCCGTCCCTGAAGTACATCCGCAGCGGAATGAGCGTGTAGCCCTTCTGCTCCGTGCGGTGCCGCAGGCGCAGGATCTCCCGCTTGTGCAGCAGGAGCTTGCGCGACCGCAGCGGGTCCACGCCCCAGCGGTTGCTCTTCTCGTAGGGCGCGATGTGGACATCGTGGAGCCACACCTCGCCCTTCTCGATGCGGGCGTAGCCCTCCACGAGGCTGACCTTGTGCTGGCGGAGGGACTTGACCTCGGCCCCCCGCAGCACGAGGCCGGCCTCGATGCGATCCTCAATGAAGTAATCGTACCGGGCGCGGCGGTTGGTTGCGATGTTGCGCTGGTCGGGCATGGTTGCTCGCTCAAGTGCGGTGCGACCATATAGTACCATCTGGGCCGCGCCATGCCCACCCCCGTGGCCAACAGTCGGCGGAGTGACGGAGGGTGGGCGCCACCTGCCAGTGAACTACATGGCGAGTCCCAGCGCAAGCAAGGTGGTGGCTGATGATGCGGGAGCAGATGGCGTTTCCTGATAGTCCATGGGCTCTTGGCGTGTCGGTGGTATGTCTGGTGGCCATTCTCGTGGCGTTGGGGGCTGGATCGGCGTCCGGGTTGGCAGCCATGCGGGTGGTGCGCGCGGGCGATGCGAGAGGGCCGAATGTGCTGGACAACGCGGGATTCGAGGAGGGGCAGGGGAATGCGGCGACGAGGTGGAGGGCGTGGCGGAAGGGCTTTCGCTGCGAGACGGGCCGCGGGCGGGAGGGCGGTCGGGCGATCGTGTGTGAGAGCGGAGACGCGACAGAGCAGTACGGAGCGTCGCAGACGGTCGTTCTGAACCAGGAGACCATGTGGCCCATCGTGGTGCGGGGCTGGAGCAGGGCTGAGAACGTCAGCGGGACGCTGGACTCGGGGTATTCGCTGTACGTGGACCTGGAATACAGCGATGGGACGCCGCTGTGGGGCCAGACGGCGAGCTTCAGCACCGGCACGCACGACTGGCAGCAACGGGAGCTGCTCATCGTGCCCGATAGGCCGGTTGCCACCCTGACCCTCCATTGCCTCTTCCGCGGGCACACGGGCAAAGTGTGGTTCGACGACGTGGAGCTTCGGCCGGCAGCCAAGCCCGGTTCGACGCTCATCGTCCTGGACGGCGTCGTAATGACGCCCGTCCCGATCAGTGGTAAGGTGGCGCTCGGGATGCCGCTGCGGACCGGAGACGGCCTGAGTATCGGGTACCATTCGGAGACGGCGCAGGTCACGTTCCTGCGCATCGGGGAGCGGCGCCTCGACGCTGCGGATGTGCCGTCGGGCTTCATGGTGAGGGACGTGGCGGCGGACTCTGACTGGCATGGGTTCAGGGACGGCGGCTGTCGCGAGTTGTCCCTCCGGCTGGGGATGAGGGGGACCGCCAAGCCCACGCACTTCGAATTCAATGGCGCGCTGTTTGATACCAGTGGGAGGGACCGGGCGGTGACGCTGATGTTCGCGCTGCCCATCGACGCGCGCGGCTGGGAATGGGGTGAGAGCATCAGAGGCGAGCGCGAGATCGGCGGGGCGGGGGAGTATACGAATGCGGTGCGGATCGGAACGGGCGCGACGGGCACGATGGCGCGGTATCCGTTCTCGTGCATCACGAACAGCAACACCGGGTTGGCTCTGGGCATCGACATGGCGGCGCCGGCGCAGTACCGGCTGGCGTACAACGCGAGCACGCGGCAGTACTTCATCGCCTACGACTTCGGGCTCAGTGCCGACACGGCGCACCTGCCGAGCGGAGCCGAGTTCCGCTTCGTGCTGTACCGAGTCAGCTCCGAACACGACTTCCGGGACGCGGCGAAGCGCTACTACGGGATCTTCCCGCGGTTCTTCGAGTGCCGCTCGAAACAGCAGGGCATCTGGATGCCGTTTACGGACGTGAGCACGGTGGAGGGCTGGCAGGACTTCGGCTTCCGGTACCACGAGGGCATCAACAATGTCCCCTTTGACGACGGAGCCGACATTCTGAGCTTCCGGTACACGGAGCCGTCCACGTTCTGGATGCGGATGGAGAAGGACGTGCCCCGGACGTACGACGCGGCGATGGCGGAGCTGCGGCGGCTCGCGGCGGGCACGGACGAACGCAGGCGAAGACAGGCGCAGGCGGTGCTGGCAGCGGGGTCCCACGACGAGGAGGGGCGCCTCCAGATGCTGTTTCGGGACACGCCGTGGTGCGATGGGGCGGTGTTCAGCCTCAGCCCGCTGCCGGGGATCCCGGGCGAGTGGACGGACGCAAAAGTGGCGTGGAGCGATGAGGTGAAGGCGCGCCACTACGGCCCCGCGGCAAAGGGCGAACAGGACGGCGAGTACCTGGACTCGCTGGAAGCGTACGTGACGGCCAACGAGAACCACCGCCGGGAGCATTTCGGCGTCGCCACGCTGCCGCTGACCTTCTCCACGGCGAGCAAGCGCCCCGTGATCCAGAAGGCGTTCGCGACCTACGAGTTCGTGCGGTGGATCAGTGAGGACGTGCACGGGATGGGGAAGCTCATGATGGCCAACAGCGTCCCGAGCCGGTTCAGCTTCCTGTGCGGCTACCTGGACGTGATGGGCACGGAGACGAACTGGGTGCGGGGCGGCCGCTGGCAGCCCATGAGCCACGGCAGCATGGCCCTGCGGCGCACCATGTGCGGGGAGAAGCCGTACCTGTTCCTGATGAACACCGACTTCGACGCGCTGGAGCCGTACGTGGAGCGCTACTTCCAGCGCAGCCTGTTCTACGGCTTCTACCCGAGCATGTTCAGCCCGGAGGCCTCCTCGGGGAGCTCCTACTGGCGCGGGCCGCAATGGTACAACCGCGACCGGGAGCTGTTCAAGCGGTATATCCCCATCGTGAAGCGGATCGCGGAGGCCGGCTGGCAGCCGATCACGCACGCGGCGGCGGACACTGACGATATCCTCCTGGAGCGCTTCGGCCCCGACGATGAGGGCCGGGTGTACTTCACAGTGATGAACGATGGCGATGAGCGCGCGACGGCAGCGGTGTTGATTGGGGCGAAGGCTCTGGGGCTCGCGGGCGATGTGAATGCGCGGGAGCTGGTGTCGGGGGAGGCCATGACTCTGAGGGCAGCGGACGATGTGCTGGCGTGGAAGATCGAGCTCGAGGCGGAACAGGTGGTGGCGCTGGCGGTGGATGGCGGAAAGCAAGGCGGCTGAGGTAGCAGTGAAGCATAAGAGGACTGGGACTGCGAGGTGGCATACGTGCGGCTCACGGAGTGCAGTCCACGCACGCTCTGCACACGCTCACTACGCTCATTACCCTCACTACGCTCACTGTGGTCATCTCGGGCCGACGACCGGCGCCGTTTGCTCAGCGGAGGTGACGCCGGGGGGGAGCTCCATGAGTTGGATGTTGCGGAAGTGGATCTCGGCGCCCTCTGATTCCAGGCACAGATACCCCTTCTTGACCGACGCCTTGCTGATGCCGTTGACGAACTTGCCGTTGACCGACAACTTGACGACGCCGTCCACGCAGACGACGTCGTAGACGTTCCACTCGCCCTTGCCCTTGCAGCGGTTCTCCAGGGACTTGCTTCGCCTCCCGCGCGGGTTGTCCGGGGTGGTCTGCAGCCCGCCTGCGCCAAACACCTCGCCATGTACATAGGCGATCGGCGGCAGGGAGCCGTCCTTGGCCTTGTGCAGATTGACCCAGTCAAGCTCCAGCATCTGCACCTCGAGCCCCTTGGGCAAGCGCCTTCCCTCCGGCACGGTGCCTGCGCTCCAGACGAACACGCCGGAGTTGCCGCCCGGCTCCATGTGTCGCCACTCGATGTGCAGGATGAAGTTCTCGTACTGCTTCTCGGAGCGCATGACCCCAATGGGGCGCCCGCTGCACACCAGCATGCCGTCCCGCACGGTCCACGTGTCGTCCGCGGTATTCACGTTGACCCAGCCCGACAGGTCCTTGCCATTGAACAGATCGCGGAACTGCGGGGGATCGTCGGCGCGGGGCGAGCCGTGTGTGAATGCCAACGCAACGATGCTGCAGATCAGTACGACGGGCCGATTCCTCATGGTAGCTCCTCCATTCGGTTGAACGCGGAAGCTGCACGCCTGCGTCTGCGCTCCAGCCCGCGTCGGGGCGGTGAGGTCAGGGCTTCTTGGGCCTCCTCCACAACTGCTGCCAGCGCCACAGGGCGACGAGGGCCAGTGTCGTGAGAAGTGTGCCCGGGTGGAGCTTGGAGCGACCGCCGACGCGGTCCACGAAGACAATGGGGATCTCTCTGATGCGGTAGCCGCGGCAGCGGGCCAGAACCTCGCTGACGATGCTGGGACCACGGGATTGGAGCGTCTCGAGGTCGATCCCGGCGAGGACCTCGCGGCGAAAGCAGCGGTAGCCGGAGTTGGGGTCGCCGATGCCCCACACGCCGAGTACGAGCCGGGTGTAGATGGCCGCCAGCTCGCTGGTGAGAACGCGGTACCACTTGCGCTTGACGTTGCCGCCGCCAGGAATGTAGCGAGAGCCGATGACGACGTCGGCGTGCTCGAGGGCCTCGACCATCTGAGGGATGTAGTCGGGGTCGTGGGAGAGATCCCCGTCCATCTCGATGACACAGTCCACGTCCCCGCGCTGCACGGCCCAGAGGAAACCGTCCCGGCCGGCGACGCCCCGGCCGCGTGGGCCGTTGCGGTGGATGACGTGAACGCGATCGGAGTCGGCGGCGAGACGGTCGGCGATCTCCCCTGTCCGGTCGGGGGAGCCATCGTCCACGATCACGACCTCGACATCGGGGCCCTGGGCGAGGATGCGCTGCACCAGCGGCTCGATATTCTCGGCCTCGTTGTATGTCGGTATGACGGCGAGCGCTCTCACGCGTCGCTCCCTGCCTTCGGCGGCCGGGAGCGTTCATTCGTCATGACGGCAGCAAGGGCCTCCAGGACCGACTCGGCGGAATGCTCGGCCATGCAGCAGAGGTCATCGCACGTGCCCCGATAGCATGGCGCGCAGTCGGCCGTCGGGATCAGCTTGACGCCTCTGCCGTAGAGATCGACCTCCTGCGGACACGTGGGGCCGAAGAGGGCCACGACGGGCTTCCGCAGCGCGATGCCCACGTGCATGGCGAGGGTGTCAGTGGCGACGACGGCGTCGCAGAGGCTGATGAGGCCGCAGAATTGGGGGATCGTGGTCTGTCCCGTGGCGTTGAGGGGATCGGTCTCGCTGCGCTCGGCTATGTCGTGATTCCTCTGCTCTTCGTCGGGTGCTCCGACGAGGACGACCCTCGCGCGCGGCGAATCGGTGCCCTCTCCCCCCTCGACCAGCGTGCGGGTGAAGGCGGCGCAGTTCTCGACGGGCCAGGCCTTCGTGGGCCACGCCGGGCCGGCGCTGGGCGCGACGGCGATGAGCGGGCGTTCGCCAGGGGCTCCGCCGCATGCGAGCCACCGAGTGGCCCACTCAACGCTCTCAGGTGCCACTGAGAGGAGGTATTCGTCACGCTCGTACGGGACTTCGGCGATGTCGAAGATGAGCTCCTGGTATGTCTTCGTGTTCTCGCGGAACTTGAGGTCGTCCGAGAGTCCGAGCGCGAAGGCGTAGTCGGCGCCGGCGCCGAGGGGCTCCGGGCGACCGGTTGCGTCAAGGCCAAAGCCGAGGCGCTCCTCGGCCACTATGAGCCGGGCAAGCGCGGCGGCGTGGGGCTCCTTGTCGAGGGAGATGAGGATGTCGAAGTGCTGTGCGTGCAGAGCGATAAGGGAGCGGAGATCGTAGTGCAGCAGGACGTGGATGTGGTCGTTGTTGCGGAGCAGATCAGCGGCCTCCGGGTCGGTCAGCCAGGTGATGTGGACGTCCGGGTAGTTCCGGCGCAGGCCGCGGAGCAGAGGCGTGGTGCGGAGCACGTCGCCCCGGTGGGACAGCTTGACGATGAGCACTCGTGGGCCCAGAGGGCGATAGTGCGGGCAGCCGGGGCAGAGCCGATCATATCGGCACGGCCGGTCGCCGCGGTATTCGACACAGTCTGGCTTCGGCTTCATTGGGCTTCTACGGCCCCTTGCGCGCATGGTGCTCCCTTTGACTCGTTCGCGCCGTTGCCGTACACTACCTCGCAGGTCAACACGCGGCGCATTTCCGGAGGTTCCGCCCCGGAAGCGGCAAGCTCGGCCCAGTGACCCCGCGGACGGACCACGCTGAGATGGCCACATCGCCTCACCATCCGCAGCCAGCCACCCGGGCGCCCCGATTCCTGGTGCCGGCGCTGATGGTCATTTGCTTCGGCCTGCGGTACTGGGGCAGCACCACCGCTCCCATGCCTTACGACGAAGCCATGCTGGTAACGATGGCTGACGAGATCTCCCTCAGGCCTGGAGCTGTCCACCTCCCGCTGCACGGGTACAATCACCCTCTGGCGCAACTGTACTTCGCCAAGCTCGGCACACTCCTGTTGGGACACAACCTTGTAGGCTTCCGGTTCACGAGCGTCGTGCTGGGAACGGCCGCGTGCTGGGTGATCTTCGCGCTCGTGCGGCGCGCCTGGGGCGTCTGGCCGGCGACGTTCACGCTCGCGCTGCTGTGCTTCAACAGCTTCCACATCGGGGTGTCCCGTTTCGCCCTGGAGCGGACGTACCTGTTCTTCGTTGCGCTGGCGCTCTACCTGTTCTGGCGGGCAGTGCAGGAGGATCGGCCGCGGCTGCTTCTCGCCGTCGGCGCCATCGTCGGAGTCGGGGCCCTCACGTCCGAGCACACGTTCCTGCTCCTCCCTGTCTTCGCCGTGTATCTGGCAATAGACAGAGAGCAGCGCCGCTGGTACGCGCGCTGGCAGACGTACGCGGGCGTCGCGCTGGCTTTCCTGATCTTCACCCCCGAGATCCACTGGATGATCGCCAACCCGGGCGGGGCCGGCTTCGCCCAGGGGGCCACGGAGCTCGACTCGGGCGACCAGCTGGGACGGCTGCGCCCGGGACGCCTCAGCGCCGCGCCACTCGCCCTGTATATCCCGCCGCTGTACTACGCGCTTTCGGGACGCGTGTCCGTGTATCCGGTGATGAGCCTGACCGGCGGTGTCACACTGCTGGCAGGCGTGCTCCATGGCACTCTGGCGAAGAAAGATAGCTTGGTCAAACTCCTGCTCGTGCTGTTCTGGCTCGTCCTCGGCGGCTTCACGGTGACCGCCGGCGAACCGGGCGAGTTCAAATGGGTGGCGATGACGCTGTTCGCCTCGACCTCAATGACCGGCCGCCTGCTGTATCGCATCTTCCAGCGGCGGGTGCTTCTTGGCGTGCTCGCGGGCCTGCCCGTATTGTACATGGCCGGGTTCGGCGTTTGGGTATCCAATCGCGTCACCAACTCGTACTACGCCCCACTCGCGCCGGCAAGGAACGAGCGACTCGAAGATCGCCGGGATATGCAGGTCCTGTTCGTCATCACCGTGGAGGAGTGTGACTTCCCCTCCCTGATCGGCAGCCCGTTCTTCCCTGCCCCGTACAGAGAGTACTACCTGACGTGCTACCTGGTGGCCATTGACCTACTGTACAGGGACGCCCTGCCGGAGGAGGATCCTGCAGAGAAGCTGCCTCGTATGCTCGAGGCGGCGCTCCAGATTGCGCCGGACGATCCGCGTGTGCAATTGCGGCGGCGGATGGTGGAGGCCCGGGATGGGAAGATCGTGCCCGGTGAACCGTGAGCCTGATGGCGGGGCAGTCGGCTCCGGTCAGATCGGGGGCCACGTCTACTGGCGCGCCGCGGGCGCGGGCGTCAGATGCGCCACAAAAGGGGAAACGAAGGCTCTCCGGGCAGTGTTGCAGACTACAGCGGGGTCAGTTTGCTGTCGCGGCGGTGTATAATACGCGGGTCGGGGGGGGGCGACGGCCACTCCGGACGGGCATTGCCAGGACATGCGAGTCACCTTTGTCCATATTGGGCGAGAGAACGTTGGCATTGAGTATCTGTCCTCCGTGCTAAAGCAAGCAGGGCACGAGACGTGCCTGGCGCTCGACCAGGGCCTGTTCGGCCCGAATGACAACGTGTTATGCGTGCCATTTCTGGAACGACGGTTCAGTCAGGACCGGCAGGTTGTTCGGAAGGTCCTCCGATCGAATCCCGATCTCATCGCGTTCTCCGTCTACACGAACACGTACCAGTGGTCCCGGCGCATGGCGGCGGCGCTGCGGCGGCACGTGGATGCGCCCATCGTCTTCGGCGGAGTCCACTCGACACTCGTGCCCGACGAGGTGATGCAGAACCCCTTCGTAGACTTCGCCGTGGTGGGCGAGGGCGAGGACGCACTGCTGGAGCTCGTGGAGCGGCGGGCGAGGAAGTGCGCCGACATCCGCAACCTCTGGTACCGGGATGGAGACGAGGTCAAGAGCAATCCCGTGAGGCCGCCCATTCCGGATCTAGACGCCCTGCCTCTGCCGGACAAAGGGCTGTTCGAGCGCGACGTGAACTTCGGGGACGACTACCTCATCCTCACCGCCCGGGGCTGTCGCTTCAGCTGCAGCTACTGCTGCGAGAGCTTCATGAACCGGCTCTACAAGCGTCGATACTTCCGTCGGCGCGGTGTGGACTCCGTGATGCAGGAGCTCACGATCATGCAGGCGCGGTACGGGTACAGGGAGGTCATGTTCAACGACTCGATATTCTTCACGGATAGGGAGTGGCTGGGGGAGCTTCTGGCCCGGTTCAAGGAAGAGATCCGCGTGCCATTCCGGTGCTTCGGCCAGTCGCGATACCTGGACGAAGAGATCGCGGGCATGCTCAAGGCCGCCGGATGCTACGCGATCGAGTTCGGCGTGCAGACGACGAACGACACGATCCGGCGCAGCGTGCTGAACCGGGGCGACACGATGGAGCACGTGCGGCGCGCCGTGGGGATATGCGACGAGCTCGACCTATCGTACGACATTGACCACATGTTCGGGCTTCCCGACGAGTCGCCTGTGGACCACGCGGACGCGGCCCGATTCTACCTCGGCCTCAAGTGCCTCAACAGGCTCAAGTGCCACAGGCTGACATATTTCCCCAACCTGCGTATCACTGAGATAGGCCGCGACCGGGGGATTCTAGACGAGGGGGATATCGAGGACATCCGGACCGGCCGCGTTGGGGATTTCTTCCATGTGGATTCGGTCCAGGACGAGGAGCTCCGCAGGCTGAACGAGAGCATCCAGGTGCTGTTCAAGATGCTCCCGCTGCTCTCGCCTCGCCGGCTTGAGTACCTGCTCGCCCACGAACGACACAGGAAGCTGCGACGCATCCCTGGGCTGCTTGTTGCGTTGGCGCAGATTCTGGTGGCGATCAAGAACCGGGACTACCGCTTCCTGCTGTACCTGAAGTACTATCCGCTTCGGATTCGCCGGGCGGTCTTCTCCGGCCGCGATGCCCTCACCGGGGACGCGCCGGCGCTGCTGGCAACTGAACCGCAACTGCAGAGAGCTGAGTGATGCGAACAGACGACAGATCAGTGGTCGCCGTGCGCGACTGCCCGGAGTACGAGGGGGCGGCCGCCGCCATCGCGGGAGCGCTCGCCGATATCGGCA
>JASFTE010000068.1:0-11915 GCA_050114035.1 Armatimonadota bacterium
TTGGTGGATGCCCTCCTCGGCCAACACCGAGCAGTGCCGCTTCTGGGCCGGCAGTCCCCCGAGGGCCTCGGTCACCTGCTTGTTCGTTACCTCCAGCGCCTCGTCTATGGTCATGCCCTTGATGATCTCGGTCATGATGGAGCTGCTCGCTATCGCCGCCCCACAGCCGAAGGTCTTGAACTTGGCGTCCGTGATCCGGTCCTCGTCATCGATGTGCAGCGTCATGCGCATGATGTCGCCGCACACGGGATTGCCTACCTGCGCCACCGCGTTGGCATCCTCCACCTCCCCCATGTTCCGGGGATTCATGAAGTGCTCCATCACCTTGTCAGTGTACGTGGTTGACATTGCGTGTCTCCTGTCGCGGGCGCCTCACTCGGTGCCCGCCGGCACCATGGGCGACATCTCGCGCAGACGCGTCACGATGCCCGGCAGCGTCTCCAGGACCGTGTCGATCTCCTCTTCTGTGTTGTCCTTGCCCAGCGTCAGCCGCAGCGAGCCGTGCGCCACCTCGTGCGGGAGACCGATCGCAAGCAGCACGTGCGACGCGTCCAGCGCCCCCGACGTGCAGGCCGAGCCGCTCGAGGCGGCTATTCCTGCGGCGTCGAGCAGAAGCAGTATGCTCTCGCCCTCGATGTAGTCGAAGCAGAAGCTCGCGCTGTTGTCGAGCCGCTGCGTCGGGTGACCCGTCAGCCGCGCCCGGGGGATCTTCTCCAGCACCCCGGCGATGAGCTTGTCGCGCAGCGCGCGCATCGTCTCGGCCTCTTCCTCGCCATGCTCCCGCACGCGCCCAGCGGCAGCACCAAGGCCCACGATCCCCGCCACATTCTCCGTGCCCGCTCGCAGCTTCCGCTCCTGACCACCGCCGCTCAGCAGCGGCTGCAGCCGCACTCCGCTCCGCACATATAGCGCACCGACCCCCTTCGGGCCGTATATCTTGTGCGCCGACAGCGACAGCAGGTCCACATTCAGCTCGTCCACGGGCGTGGGCTGATGGCCGAAGGTCTGCACTCCATCCGTGTGGAAGACGGCGCCCGATTCCCTCGCGATGGCAGCCAGCTCCGCGATCGGCTCCACCGTGCCGATCTCGTTGTTCCCGTGCATGATCGATACGAGTATCGTATCCTCGCGCAGCGCGAGCCGCAGAGCCTCCGCGTTCACAAACCCGTGCTCATCCACTGACAGATACGTCACGTCGAAGCCCTCCCGCTCCAGATCGTGGCACGCGTGCAGGACCGCATGGTGCTCCGTCTCGGAGGTGATGATGTGGTTGCCCCTGTCCCGCTCCCGCAGCGCATGCGCCGCGCCCTTGATCGCCAGGTTGTCGCTCTCCGTCCCGCCGCCCGTGAAGATGACCTCGCGCCGCCGCGCGCCCAGGGCTTCCGCGACTTGCTCCCGCGTGTCCTCAACGGCCCGCCGCGCCCTCTGGCCCATCGCATGCAGCGAGTTCGGATTCCCGTACTCCTCCTGCAGGTACGGCAGCATCGCCTCCAACACACTCGCGTCGAGCTTCGTCGTGGCCGCGTGATCCAGGTAAATCATCAGCCCACCATCCTCCCCTATACTCGTGCTCTCTCGGCGCCGAGAATCCGGTGGCTCGCCTCGTTCACCGGGCAGTCGCCCGCGTGCCGGTTGCCGCAACGCAGGCATGCACCATCTATGCTCTGCTCATCGGACAGCGCCGCTGAGATGAAGTTCTCCAATCCGCGCACCAGTTCTTCCCGCGATCCCGCCGGCATCCTCGCCAGCAGGCGGTTCAGTTGCCGACGCCGCCCGCTGCTCAGGCGTTGGGCGAGGCTCCTGCCCCGCGGCGTCAATCTGACGTCCACGACGCGCCGATCTGCCTTGCGCTCAGACCGCTCCACCAGCCGCTTCGCCACCAGCTTGTTCACGAGCTGCGTCGCCGCCGGCGGCGATACCATCAGCCCCTCCGCGATGCTCCGCACCGACGGCATCCCGTGCAGGTGAACGTGGCGCAGCACCCGCACCTGCGCCGGCGTCAGCCCATCACCGGCCTCGCGCGTGCTCGCGAGCAGATACCGCTCGCCGATCTGGTGCAGCACGTCAAGCGCCTTTGCGATCCTGTTCACCATCACGGCCCGCCTGCCTCTCAGCGCATATTGCTAAGCAGCTTATCCATTAAGCCGCTTACATTATAACCTATATCTGCCCAATTCGCAACGTCACTTTTTGTCATCTGCCTCACTTCTTGCGGGCTCCCCTCGCGTGCCCCCTGGCAGAGGAGGACCGGTAGGGATCGTGTCAGCACGATTCCGTCCGGTTGACACCCCCGGCGGCGCGCGATATAATCGCGCCGTCTCGCGGCGGACGTACGCGGCCGCACGATCCTGGACGGTGAACAGGAGCAGGCTGCAAGTGGCAGAGCAACAGCAACCGACAAAGCCGACGCCGGCGAAGGAACGGGTCACGACCGCGGCGCGGTCAGTTCTCGGCCCCAAGGCGTTCCTTACCGGGCTGATCGCCATTCTCGTCATCATACTCATCGTGCAGAACTGGGCGCTGGTTCGGATCAGTGTCTTCGGCATCACATTCGATCTCCCCGGCACGCTGTGGTACGTGCTCCTCTTCGCCTGCGGCGTGCTCACCGGCGTGCTCTGGCTCGAAAGTCGGCGGAGGGCACAATGACCCCGGGCTCGGGAGTTGGCCCCGCGCGTCGGGGGCTGCCCGCATTGCTCGGCGCCGGGACACTTCTCGTCATCCCCATGTCTCTGCTGCAGGTGGCTCGCGACGGCGAGGTCACCACCCAGATATGGCCCAATGGCACGGCCTATCGCCGCGTCGAGATGGCCGTGGTCGAGCCGAAGGACCGCCAGGGCGCCCGCAGGCTCTTCGAAGACCACTTCGATGTGCGCCCCAGCACGGATTCCGGTGACATGCGGCTCTCGGCCGACTGGCGCATCGGGGTCATGGATAGGCAGTCCGGCGCGGCGCTCAGGCGAACGGGCCGATGGCTCCTCGACATGCACACCACGTACCAGTTCGAGGAGCAGGTTGAGCCCAGCCATTACCCACTGACGGAGAGCGAAAAGCGGCGTGCCCAGGAGCTCAAGTTCACCTACGAACTGGAGATGCCCGGCACGATCGATGAGAGCAGCGTCTATCCGCCTGCCGCGTACGTTGACGGCGGCACCGCCCGATGGACGCTGACTGCCGCCGATGCCCCGCTCACGGTGAAGGCCACGTCGCGCCAGTTCAAGTGCGGCAACGCCACGGCCCTCCTCTACCTCGCCCTCTGGGTCGGTGGCTGGGCCGGCCTCAAAGCGTACCGCCGCATTCGGGCGCGCCCCAAACGGATCTAGGCAGCCCGCCGACACGTCCCCGAGAGGAATGCTCTGCGCTCCCGCCGAACCCCCCTCATGCCGAACGCGTATTCGCCCATGATCGACCGGCGCCCCTGCGCGCCGGCTCGAGCCAAAGGAGTTGAATGCCGTTGCCTCAGCACGGTGCCGTGGACCTGCGCAGCGATACGGTGACGATGCCCACGCCCCAGATGCGCGACGCCATGCGCGACGCTGAGGTCGGCGACGATGTGATGGGCGAAGACCCGACCGTCAAGCGCCTCGAACAGATGGCCGCGGAGCGCATGGGCATGGAGGCGGGCCTCTTCGTCGCCTCCGGAACCATGGCGAACCAGGTCAGCGTCTTCACGCATACGACTCGCGGGCAGGAGATGATCATCGAGGAGAACGCGCACATCCTCAACTTCGAGGCCGGCGCCATCGCCGCCTTCGCCGGCGTCCAGCCAAAGCCTCTGCCCAGCGTCCGCGGCGCCATGAACCCGGCGGACGTCGAGGAGTGCATCCGGCCCGACAACGAGCACTTCCCTCGCACCGGCCTCATCACCGTCGAGAACACCCACAACATGGAGGGCGGCGCGGCCCTTCCCGTGGAGAACATGGCGGCCGTCATCGGTGTCGGCCGCCGGCACGACATTCCCGTGCACACCGACGGCGCCCGCATCTTCAACGCCGCCATCGCCCTCGGCGTCCCCGCTGCCCAGCTCGTGGCCGGATCATCGTCCGTCGCCTTCTGTCTGTCCAAGGGCCTCGGTTGTCCCGTCGGCTCCCTGATCACGGGCGCGGCGGACTTCATCGCCGAGGCGCGGCGGGCGCGCAAGATGTTCGGCGGCGGCATGCGGCAGGTGGGCGTCATCGCCGCGGCCGGAGTCGTGGCGCTGGAGACGATGGTGGACCGGCTCGCCCAAGACCACGAGCACGCGCGCTTGCTCGCCGACGCGCTCGCCGACCTGCCCGGCGTGACACTCGATCCGGCCGAGGTCGAGAGCAACATCATCATCTTCGAGTTCGCTCGCGAGGGCATGGACGCACAGCAGCTCTCCGCGGCCATGCGGGAGCGTGGAGTCCTGGTCAACCCCCGCCCTCGCATCCAGCCGCGCGAGCCCGACCGCGTCCGGGTGGTCACGCACAACGATGTGAGCCGCGAGGACGTGGACTGCGCCATCGGCGCCTTCCGCGAGCTCTTGGCCTGACGGCGGGAGACGAGGGCCCATGCAGCGCACCAAGATCGTCTGCACACTGGGACCGGCCAGCAGCGACAGTGCCACCGTGCGCCAGCTCATCGCCGCCGGCATGGACGTCGCCCGACTCAACTTCTCCCACGGCACCCACGACACCCATCGGGCCCTCCTGGACACCGTCCGCCACTGCGCCACCGAGCTCGGGCAGCACGTCGCGCTGCTGCAGGACCTACAGGGCCCGCGCATCCGCGTCGGCGCGCTTCCCGCCGAGCCTATGGTGCTCGTCCAGGGGCAGTCCGTCGCCGTGGGAACCGGCGATGGCCCCGGGAGCGCTCGAATCCCCACCACGTACGAGGACCTGCCCGGCGACGTCGCGCCCGGCGATCGCATCCTCATGGACGATGGCCTCATCGAGCTGCGCGTGTCCCAGACCACGGCGACGCAGGCCATGTGCGAGGTCGTCGTCGGCGGCGAGCTGTACTCCCACAAGGGCATCAACCTCCCCGGGGTGAACGTCACCGCGCCATCCTTCACGGACAAAGACCGGGCCGACCTCGAGTTCGGCATCGCGCATGACATGGACTACGTCGCGCTCTCCTTCGTCCGCTCGGCCGCCGACATCGAGACCGTGAAGAACTTCCTGGACGAGCGGGGCGCCGACACTCCTGTGGTCGCGAAGCTCGAGAAGCCGGAGGCCATTGACTGTCTGGATGACATCGTCGCCGTGACCGATGCCACCATGGTCGCGCGGGGCGATCTCGCCGTCGAGGCCTCGCCCGAGATGGTCCCCATCTTCCAGAAGCGCATCATCAACACGTGCCGGGAAGCCCGCGTGCCCGTCATCACCGCGACCCAGATGCTCGAGTCCATGACCGAGAGCCCGCGCCCCACCCGGGCCGAGGCCTCCGACGTGGCCAACGCCATCTTCGACGGCACCGACGCCACCATGCTCTCGGGCGAGACGGCGGTGGGGAAGTACCCCGTCGACTCCGTTCACATGATGCGCAAGATCGCCCAATCCGCCGAAGACTCCGCCCTCGCGTCGGCCCCCGTGGTGCGCCACGCCCCGGGCAAGCTATCCGTAGCCGATGCCACGGCCCGGGCCGCGTGCGAGGCCGCCCTGGATCTGGGCGCGAAGGCCATCATCGCGTGCACGCACTCGGGGTTCACGGCGCAGCTCGCCTCCAAGTGCCGCCCGGCAATGCCCATCATCGCCGCGACGCCCTTCGATCGCACCGCCCGCCGGGTGGCCCTCTACTGGGGCGTCATGCCGCTCACCGTGCCCCCGTACGCGAGCGTCGAGGAGATGATGCAGCAGCTCGGCCCCGAGATTGTGACGACGGGCCTCGTCCGGCCGGGCGATCCCGTCGTCGTTATCGCCGGGACGCCCATCGGACGCACCGGCACCACGAACATGATGCGCCTGTGGCGCGTGGGCCATTAGCGCGGCGCGGAACCTCGCAGCAGCAACGCCGTTGCCGGGAGCGCAGGCATCCTGCCTGCAATCCGCATCTCTTCCTGGAGAGGCTAGGAATGGAGACGACATGTACGACGTAGTCACCTTCGGCGAGGGATTCGTGCGCCTCTCACCGCCGGGCCGCCTCCGGCTCGAGCAGACGCACAGCCTCCAGCTCTACGTGGGCGGCGCCGAGTTGGCCGTGGCCGCCGCCTGCAGCCGACTTGGACTGGCAGCCGCCTGGGTGTCCCGAGTCCCCGGGCATCCTCTGGGACGCATGGTCGTCAACCGCGCCCGCGAGCACGGCGTAGATGTCTCCCGAGTCATCTGGGCCGATGAGGGCCGCGTGCCGCTGTGCTTCGTCGAGTTCGGTGCCATGCCGCGGGCCGGGCTCGCCATCTGGGACGACGGGGACTCCGGGCTGAGCCGGATGCAAGCGCAGGACGTGGACTGGAGCCTCCTCACGGGGGCGAAGCTCCTGCACGTTGGCGCCGACACCCCGGCCTTGAACGCGCCCGTCGCCGAGGCGACCATCGCGGCCTTCACCGAGGCCAAGACCCGCGGCTGCAAGGTCAGCTTCCACCTCCGCTGCCTCAGGCGCCGGGGAGGCCCCGATGCCGCCGGGCTCTGCGAGTCCCTCGTGCAGCGCGCGGACCTCCTCATCGCGGACCCGGCCGATGCCCAGGACGTGTTCGGCACAGACCGCGTTCCTGCGGATGCGGCGCGACAGCTCAAAGACCGGTTCGCGCTCGATGCGGTCGCCATCCCGGCCGCCACACCCGAAGGCTCGCGCCGCGGCGCCTGGACCGGCATCGCTCTCGGCGCTCAGCTCCACACCGACAGGGCGTATGACCTCGAGATCGTCGATACCGGCGGCGTCGCCGATGCCTTCGCCGCGGGCATCATCCACGGGTATCTCCGCGGCGACCTCGAAGCAGGCCTCCGATACGCCAATGCCCTTGCCGCCATCGCACACACGCACCCGGGCGAGCTCTGCTACTTCACCCGGCGCGAGGCCGCCGACCAGCTCGACGCGCCGGGGCCGACTATACAGAGGTAGGGGAGAGGTAGCGAAGGCCGCCCCGGGGAAGACCAGGGCGCCTTCTCATTGCCCGTCACTGGAGGGACTATCGCCATGCCCACGAGAGGCGAGATTCTCGAGCGTCTTGTCGAGGCGGGAATCGTTGCCGTCATCAGGGCCCAGAGCTCCGACCACCTCATCGCGGTCGCCGACGCCATCAGAGCGGGCGGAGTGGACTGCATCGAGGTGACGATGACCACGCCCAACGCCCTGCAAGTCATCTCCGAGGTATCCGAGAAGTTCGGCGCCGACGTGCTCATCGGCGTCGGCTCTGTGCTCGACGCCGAGACCGCCCGCGCCGCAGTCCTCGCGGGAGCCCAGTTCGTCGTCGGGCCCAGCTTCGACCCCCGCGTGATCGAGGTCTCGCATCGCTACGACAAGCCCGTCGTGCCCGGGTGCTTCACCCCCACGGAGATAGTCACTGCCTGGAGCGCCGGCGCCGACCTCATCAAGCTCTTCCCCGCCACCGCTGTCGGCCCCACGTACATCAAGGACATCCGCGGCCCCCTGCCGCAGGTGCGCATCGTGCCCACGGGCGGCGTGCACCTGGACAACGCCGGCGACTTCATCAAAGCCGGAGCGGCGGCGCTGGCCGTCGGCAGCGCCCAGGTGGACAAGCAGGCAGTGGCCGAGGGCCGTTTCGAGGTCGTCACAGCAACGGCGCGCAAGTTCGTCGAGGCTGTCAATGACGCCCGCGGCAGCTAACCGCTCTCACCGTTCCCTCAGCCACTGTGGCGCGGGCTCCCAGCCTGCGATGCCTCCCGGCCATCAGCGCTCCAGCGGAAGCTCCGGGGTCCGATACTCCCGCACCTCGGCCGCATCGCTCTCCAGACCCCGCTCAGCCAGCGTCCGCGCCTTCGCATTCCGCGCGTCCTCGATCAGCCGGACCGCCGCATACCTGTACTGGTTCATGAGCGAGCGCGCCTCGAGGTACGTGCTCACCAGATCGGCGGGAACTTCCAGGTCGCGGTTCAGATACCCCACGACCGCCGTGTCGTCCGTGAACACGGTGATGGAGCGTGCCCCCAGCTCCAGCCCATCCCGCAGCGCCCGCATCACGGCCTGATGCCTCGCCGCCTCCGGCGAGGCGACTTCCAGCTTCGTGCTCACTTGCTTCAGCGTCGCCCGGCTCCTGTCGCGCAGGATGACGCCGATCCCCGCCTCGCTCACGCCCGACCGTGCTGCCACGCTCGTGAGCGCATAGACACGTGTCGTCCCAGTGTCGCCTGCCTGAGCCGCCATGTGCCACCTCGCCCGAATCCCTGAGGACGCCCCCGCGTCCTTCCCTGTGCTCGCACTGCCCCCGGAGTCAGGGAACGCCCAGCGCTCTGTACCGCGATCGCGTCGGCAGCGAGTGCAGCATCGCCACGATGATGTCCCCCGCCTGCCGCAGTGCGCCGCCGTTGCCCAGCTTCGATACGGCCTCCCCCAGTCGTCGCGTCGTTGCTGACGCGTACTCCTCGTCCCGCAGGTAGCGCAGCGCCGCTTCCGCGATCCCCTCCGGCGACGCCTCGTACTGGATGAGCTCGGGGACGATCTTCCCGCCCGCCAGGATGTTGGGCATCCCGATGGCTTCCAGCGTCGTCTGGTACAGATAGCGGTAGTGGATGTACGGGATCAGTCCCGCCCGGTACACCACGACCATGGGCACACCGAGGATGGCCGCCTCCAGCGTCGCCGTGCCCGAGGCCACCAGCGCCACATGGGCCGTCTCCAGCAGCTCGTGTGTGCCCGCCACGATCCGCGCGTTGAGCCCTTGCCTCCCAGCCGCCGCCGCAATCTGCTCCCTCGACGCCGTCGGCGCCACCGACACCCCGAACTCAGCTCCCGGCATCTCGCTCTTGATGATCCGGGCCGCGGCGAGCAGCGACGGCAGGATGTGCCTGATCTCGTGATGCCTGCTGCCCGGCAGTATCGCCACCACGGGCGACGAGTCGCACGGCGCCATCTTCTGCTGTCGGCGCTCCGCCCCCGGTCGCAGCGTATCAATAAGGGGATGTCCAACGAACCTGACGTCGGCTCCGGCCTCCGCGTACGCCTTCGCGGACATGGGAAAGGGAGTGATGATTTTGGAGGAGTGCCGCGCAACGTGGACCGCCCGCTTGTTCTTCTCGGTCCAGGCCCCCGGCGGGAAGTAGTACACCACCGGGAACCCACGGCCCTTGGCATAGCGCGCCAGCCGCAGGTTCACGATGGGGAAGTCAATGAGAATGAGCAGGTCCGCCCAGCCGCTGCGCACGAGCCGCTTCAGGCGGTGGTACGTGAAGAAGCCCCGCGGGAACTTCTTGGCCGCCTCGATGAATCCGATCGCCGACAGCCCCCGGCAGTCCTCCACCAGGCGCACGCCCGCATCCTGCATCAGCGTCGAGCCAAGGCCGGCGAACTCCAGGTTCGGCTCGCGCCTCCTCAGTTCATCCACGAGCAGCGCGCCCTGCATATCCCCCGACGCCTCGCCCGCCGCGATGCAGATGTGCCACGCATGGGTCTCCTGTCGCTCTGACTGCTCGGTGGACATCGACAGCCCGGCCTCTTCGCCTTGAGCGCGCGTGGTCAACAGGCTCCGCTCTGCACTGACGTCCCGTCCGACCGTCCGTGCACATAATACGTCCGTTGCACTTCGGCGTCAACGCCTGCCGCGCCGGTCGGCCCACGTCCCACTTCCCCCCCGCGGCATCGCGTCCTCCCTGCGTGTGCACGCCTCCGCAAGGGCATCACATCCTCACGGCCACGGGAAGAACGGCGCCTTCACACGCCATATGCAGCCCAGGCTCGCCCACAGCACGGCCATGAAGAACTCGCCCAGGATCAACCCCAGGAAGAACGGGCGCAGCCGCATGTACGCGTGCATCCCGAAGTACCGGATCAGCACGCTCTTGATGAGCCACGCCACCAGCACCGGGAACCAGAACACGATCATCGTCCACGAGCCCATCAGCGCATACCCCAGCGGGTACAGGGGCCACCACCAGAAGCGCATGCGCCCCAGCGACAGGCACGCCGCCGTGACGGCGCCCGCGCCGAAGGCGACTGGCAGCCTGTAGTCATATGCGTCCGGTATTTCCAGAGCCGGCGCGTGGTTGCGGAACGTCCACAGGGGATTGCCCCAGTACGCGTAGCTGTACATGCCGGACGCGCCCAACTGGTACGGGAGCCAGAGCTGGATTGCTGCGCCCGCGATGAGCGCCGTGCCGATGCCCAGGCCAATGGGCGCCAGCAGATGCCGTCGCGGCATCGCCACGCCATCGCTTATCTTGAGCGTGTCCAGGAACGTGCTCAAGAGGCAGCCCCGCAGGTCGCGCGTGAAGACGGCGTCCGTGAAGCACAGCGCCGTGATATTGGCCTTGCCCAGCCGGTGCTGCGTGGTGAACATTCGCACCAGGTCAATGGGCCGGAAGGACGTCTCCGTCATCAGCATCCCGGCCTCCGACACGCTCCGCGCCATCACCACTGCCACCACGAACAGATACACCGCCATCTCCACCATCGCCAGCCACGGCGCCATTCCCGCACGCACCGACCACTGCACCGCGATCACCACCGCGACGAGTAGACCAAAGACGCAGACCCGATACGGCAGCAGCTCGTCCCGGTCCAGCGCCTCGGACTCGCGACCCGACGCCCGCCGCCAGACCTGCCGCAGGTGGGGCAGAGCCGCGCGCACGTAGTAGCCCGTCAGCACCAGGTACGCCCCCGCCGACTGGTATCCGATGGTCAGACGCGTCGGGTACAGCGGCATCCTGTCAAGCCGCGCTCCCATGGCCGACGCCACCACGTCCTGAACGCGCGAGATCCCAAAGAACACCCACAGGCTGAAGAGCAGTTGCGCTGGCAGAAAGTACGCGAACCCAACGGCCGCCATGGAGCCGAAGATCTGTATCGAGTACATGTCACTCCAGGGCCGGCTCTTGAAGTACGGGTTGAGCCGATACCGCAGCGGGACCTCGGGCACCTGGGGGTAGTTCTGGTGCAGCCCGTTGAGCCCGAAGATGATGGCCGGAATGGCGAAGCCGATCCATGTGAGCTTGTCGGCGAAGAACGCCACGCCCCGCTTGCGGCTCACCATGTCCAGGGGCAGTTGCACCAGCGGGAACGTCAGCTTCTCGTTGTCAACCCACTGCTTGCGCAGAATGCCCGCCGTCGAGAGGAACACGAAGAAGACCGCGAGCACCACGATGCTCCACGCCAGCAGCGGCCGCGCCCACAGCGCCCACGGGATCTCGCTGGCGCGCCCCAGCCCCTCGTAGAAGTGCGCGGACACGACCTGTTGACCCTCGCCCCGGACGTCGAAAGGCACCATCCACTGCCGAATGTGCGGGTAGAACAGCTCACTCCAGTGGTTCTCCGGAGTCGTGTAGTAGTTCACGGCGATCATGCCCGGGATGAGCTTCTCCATGAGGCCCCGCGACGAGGTGAGCGCCGTGACGAGCACCATGCAGTACACGACCATGAGCTCGCCGGGGGAGAGTGCCAGCCGCCGCGAGAAGCGCCCGGCCAGCTTGTTGCCCAGAACCACGAGCAGGAAGATGCCGATCGCCGCCGGGGAGAACTGGCAGATGGCTATCTGGATGTCCTTGATGACCAGCTCGGCATACGCCACAAGCACGCAGACGGCGAGGCTGCACAGCAGCCCGATGACCATCGCCCGGGCCGAGAGCGAGCGCTCGCGGACGGGACTCGCCGCCACTGCTGACTCGGCACTGCTCACGACCTTGCGCTCCCTCTCACGGCTTCAGCCACATCCCCGCCGCCGTCCTCATTCCTCACCGGCCGCCGACCACCGACCCCGAAAATACTCGTGACAAAACCCCTCTGAGTTGACTGGGCCAAAGTGCCCCGAATCGCCTCCGTTTACGGCGCAACCCCCGGCGAAAAACCCCCGC
>JASFTE010000069.1:0-11853 GCA_050114035.1 Armatimonadota bacterium
ACGTGGCAATAGTGACAAGGAGAAAGACATGGCCGATCGAGCCAAAGACGTCGAGGCCGCCGAGGCGGCTCCCGACGAGGAACAGAGCGAGGCCGCGGAAGCGGACGAGACTGCTGAAGAGTCGGACGTCGAATCCTCGACGATCGACCCGGATGCACTGGAGAGCGACCTGGGCGCGAAGGCCGCGCTGGACGTGCTGCGCGGGCGCCGGGGAGCGGTCGAGGCGTACCGTGAGGCACTGAGTGCCGAACGCGTCGCCAACGAGAAGCTCCGCGCCGAGATAACCGCCCTGCAGGGCGAGAACAAGGACCTGCGCGACAAGGTGCTGGAGGGCGCCCAGGACGTGGAGCACAGCCCTGAGCCGCGCCCGGCCACCTTCGGCGAGCTGGTCGACGAGTACCAGCGTGAGCACGACTGCAGCATCGCCGAGGCGATGCGCGCGGTCAACGAGGCCAATCCCGGCCTCTACGAGCAACTGGAAGACGATGAGGCTGACTGAGCGTCGGCCCCACTCCAACTACGGAAGGACACATCATGGCCGGTACACACGATACAGTGATGTCGCTCACGGCCGGAGAAGCCCTGTCGGCTTTCCGGTTCGTGAAGCTGGACAGCACCGCCGACCAGGTGAAGTACGCGGATTACGGCGATGGCGCCATCGGCGTCGTCGAGGAAGCCGTGGACAGCGGCGACCAGGCGCCGGTGAAGCGTCTGCATGCCAGCGCGTCGATCAAGGTCGAGGCGGCGTGCCCGCTGATCTACGGTGACTACCTCTGGCCGACCACCGACGGCAAGGCGATCCCCGTGGGGCCCGGCGAACCCGTGGCCCGCGCGATCGACGCCTCGGCAGCTGCCGGTGACGTCATCGAGGCCATACCCGTCCCGGGCATCCTCGAAGAAGTCATCGACGTCCACGACAACGGTGCGAAGGTGGACGCGTCCACGACGGACGACGCAGCCCTGTGGGTCCGTGACCAGGTCGACACCGACAGCGACAACGGCGACACCATCGTCTGCCTGGAGAGTGCCGGAGGTGGGCAGGTCAAGCTGACCACCAACGACAACGCCAGCGACATGGAGCAGGTGCAACTCAACGCCGAGCCGTTCAAGCTCGCCACGTATCCCCTGTGGATGCATTGCCGCATCGCGCAGGCGGCCGTCGACGATGACACCCTGATGTTCGGGCTTTTCATCGCCGACGCGACGATCTCGGCGGGCGTCACCGACGGGCTCTACTTCGAGAACGGTGGCGACGGCGACCTCGATTACGTCCTGGAGAAGGACGACTCGGAGACGCAGGCGGATACCGCCGTCAACATGTCCAACGACGCGTTCGTCGACTGCGACATGTACTTCGACGGCACCAACGTCCGCATCTTCGTCGACGGGGCGTACATCGCGTCTCCGGCGGTTACGAACCTGCCGGACGACGAGCACCTCGCGCCGGCCATCTCGCTCGCCAACGGCAGCGCGGCGGCCAGCTCGGTGACCTGGGACGACGTGCACGTTCGCCAGATCGCCGGCAACGCCTGAGCACCGACAACTAACTCCAATACGAGAGGACACAACCCATGAGCGGTGTAATCCACACAGGGTCCACGGCCCGCGCCAAGTCGCAACTCGGCCGGGCCTTCTGGGAGTTCCAGCCGAGTCGGCTGTCGCTGATCGCCGACCGGGTCCTCGTGCCCTACGGCAAGGGCCGCAAGGAGGGCACCATCGACGTGGTGACTCGCGAGGACCTGCTGCGGGATGAGGGCACCAAGATGGCCGCCGGAGCGACCTACAAGCGCGGCCACATGCGCTTCGAATCCCAGCTCTACGACTGTGAGAAGTACGGTTTCGAGGTCCCGAACGCACTGGAGAAGATCAAGGAATACGAGGACTCGCTCGATCTCGAACTCGCCGGCACACGCAAGTGCCGCCTGGCGATCGGCATCGACATCGAGCGCGAAGTCTCGGCCCTCGTCTTCAACACCAGCACCTGGACCGGGTCCGATCTCTACACGGACACGTCCGGCGTGTGGTCGGCTGCTGCCACGGACATCATCGGTGACGTGGTCGCCGCGGCCGAGAAGGTGCGGCAGAACACCGGGATGGAGCCCAACGCGCTCATCCTCAACAAGGTCAATCTCAACTACATGCTGACCAACACGGGCATCAAGGGCCAGTTCAACGCCGACATCGTGACCAGGGCGATGATCGAGCAGGCCCTCCCCAGCCTGTTCGGGCTGGAAGAGCTGATCGTGGCCGGCGGCGTTTACAACAGCGCCGGCGAAAATCAGTCGTTCAGCGCCTCCGAGATGTGGTCGTCCAGCTACGCGATGGTCGCACTCGTCGCGGGATCGGGCGACGACACCGAGGTCCCGTGCGTCGGCCGCACCATCCGCTGGGACGGCATCAGCGGAGAGGGCGTGGACGTCAGCACATATTGGGAAAACCAGACCAAGAGCTACGTGGTCCAGGCCGATACCTGGGAGGACCACAAGGTGTTCGACAAGTACTTCGGACACCTGCTCAAGGTCGACTGACCCTAACGGGCGGGGCCACGGGCGCATGCGTTCATCCTCCCCGTGGCCTCTGCCCACTGTCGGAGACCGATGGACGTCAGTGATCTGACAGCCGCCAACGGCATCGCCTTCGGCGTGGACGTCACGTACACGCCGGACGGCGGTGACGCCGTTGCGCTCTCCGACGTGCTCTGGACCGAGATGTCGCCGGAGTATGCCGAGGGCGGCGACGGGACGACCAGGCGGCGCATGGCGCGGATGCAGGTGGAGAGCGACGCCCTCTCCTCTGCCCCCGCCCGACGCGCCACGGTCACGAAGGACGGCGAGACGTGGGTCGTGCTCGACGTCCGCCCGCTGGCCGACGCCGGATACCAGCTTACGCTGGTGCGGCAGACGCCCGACGACCGCTCGCACGGCACCTCTCGCAGACCCCGCTGAGGAGACCACGATGCCGAACGGAGTGACGTGGAACGGTGTGACGAAGTGGCTCGTGGCCCTGGTGGCGGCGGCTTTCGTGGCACTCGGCAGCGCGGCGCTCACCACCGCCAGCACCGCACGGTCCGACGTGGACGAGGTACGCGCGGCGCTGGAGGGACGCATCGGTGAGAACAGCGATGCCATACACAGCAATCGCGAGGTGCTCGGCCGCCTGGACGAGCGCCTCAACTCAATAGATCGCGCGCTCGGCCGCATCGAGCGCGCCCTGGAGGCGGACTGATGGGACTGTGGACGCGAATCCGGCAGTACTTCCGCGGGCGACGCCTCTATCCTGCCGCGCAGGTGGAGCGCATCATCGCCGCCGTGCTGCGCGGAACGTTCGATCGCGGCCTGATCGAGGAGACGATCGAACAAATCCTCGCCGCACTCCGCGATTCGCCGCACAAGCCGGAGGTGGTCGAGATACTGCGCCGCCTGCGGCAGGCCGACCACCGCATGGATGAGCACAAGATGCGCCACTGGCGCAAGCTCATCAGCGGCGCGGGAGACGACGGCCCGGACTGACCGAGCGCATGATGGGTGCCCGCGTGCGCGTGGGCACGACCTGGATGCCCTACCGCGAGTGGTGTGCGAAGGTCGAGCGGATCATGCGGAGACAGAGGGAGCTGTGGCGTGCGCGTAAGCGAGATCGTTGACTGGTTCGCCATCATCCTGCTGACGGCCTTCTTCGCCGTCGCCGGGGCGGTGGCGCTCGTGGTCGTCTGCGGGGCGGTGGCGACGGTCTTCCAGCGCAGCCTGTTCCTCGGCTGCGTCCTGCTGGCATTCGGCGCCGCCTACGTGCTGCTGGTCATCACCGTGGAGCGCAACCCGGAACCACCGGAGGAGGGTCATGATGGCTGAACTGAGTTACCCCGGATGGGTCACGGATGATAGCAATCCCCCGGCCCCCGGCCGGGTACCCGCAAAGAAAGCACTCTGGTTGTTCGTCGCATGTGAGAAGCTGCGGCTACTTCACAATGGCGTATGGAAGTGGGCGCGAGCCCAGGCCCTCAGCAGCGCCGAGGACGCCGTGCTCAGCGAGGAGTTCGGTTCGGGTGCCTGGCCTCTCACGTATCCCGATGACCGGCCGACCGAGGAGCAGGCCGAAACCTGGCTGGCAGACCATTGGGAGCCACGTCAGCACGCCGCCCAGGCCGAGCGTGCGAGGCTTCGTGGCGCCATACCCGAAGGCTGGTTCGCTTACGTTGATTTGGGGAACATCCTGGCCTGATGGCCACTGAAGATTTCACAACCTATACCGAGACCGATCCCAACTCGCACATCACCGTCACCTCCTCCAAGCTCGACGTGGACGGGATGAGCGAGAACGAGGACGCCCACGCCCATGACGACAAGGGTGCCGATCACTTCGGTGCCACCTTTACACATGATGTCGAGGTAACGCCGCAAGAGACGTACACCGGCGGGCAGGGATGGGCGTGGTGCATCAGCAATGCCGTCGATGACGCGAATGACTGGTACAGCAACAGTTCTGAGGCCATCGCATTTCGTGTCGTCCACCCCAGTGCGAATCAGTTCGAGTTCTGGGACTTCGAGGACACCGAAAGCGACGTCGCCAACTTCTCGTGGACCAGCACGTCCACTTACTACATCACCGTCGAGCGCACGAGCGAGACGGCGATTGAGGCCCGCATATACAGCGACAGCGGCCGCTCGACGCTGGAAGATACGCTCGCACTCAGTGTGACCGATGGCCGGCGCTATCAGCACGTCTTCGGGTGCAATAGCTGGAACAAGGGTGAAACCGACACGTACTCGTTCGATGTCGAGAATCTGGATCTCAACGAGGCGGCAGGCGGGCTGGGCATGCCCGTCGCGATGCACCACTACAAGATGATGAGAGGCTGAAATGCAGTTCCTGAAACAGTCAACCGGCGTGGACGTGCGCATCGGGCCCTTCGTGGACGTTAGCGACGGATACACGCCAGAGACGGGCGTGACGCTGAGCGGCGCCGATGAAGCGGAACTGCTCAAGCATAACGGGGCGGCGACCGTCGACATCAGCAGCAACACCTGGGCAGCGGTCACCGGCTGCGACGGCTGGTACGACCTGACGCTCACCACGGGCAACACGGACACGCTGGGGCTGCTGGAGATCGTCGTGCAGGACGACAGCGTATGCCTGCCCGTCCATGCACGCTTCATGGTCGTCGCCGCGAACTTCTACGACAGTATCTGCGGCAGCGACAAGCTCCAGGTGGACACGGTGGAGGTCGAGGGCAGCGACGCAACCGATCAGATCCGCGATGCGGTCGTGGACGATGCCACGCAGATCGACGCCTCCGCCCTCAATGCCCTCAGCGGCAAGGCGCCCTCCGCCAGCTACCTGCTCGGCTCGGCGAATGCCGACGGCAGCGGCTACTCGACGCACGACGACCCCGGCCCCGACATCGCCGCCCTCAACGACCCCACCGCCGCCGCCATCGCGGACAGCGTGCTCGACGAACTCGTCGCCGACCATGCCGGCGCGGGCAGCACCGGGGAGGCGCTGGGCCACCTCGACGCCGACGTGAGCAGCCGGTCCAGCCATGACGACCCCGGCCCCGACATTGCCGCCCTCAACGACCCCACCGCCGCCGCCATCGCGGACAGCGTGCTGGAGGAGGTGCTCGCCGACCACAGCGGCACCGCCGGCTCACTGGCGGAGGCCGTCGAGCTGGTCGCCGACATCCTGGAAGGCGACGTCACCATCGACACCACGACCACGCCGTGGCAGCTCGTCGTGAAGGAGAAGGGCACGAGCACGGAACTCGTCCGCAAGGACCTCAAGCAGGCGGACGGCACCAACGTTACGTCCACCGACCACCTGGTCGGGCAGCAGACGGAGCCGGCCTGACATGCATGCCCCCACCGCCATCGGCAGCGTCCTGCGCACGCTGGGGCACGCCCCGGCCGGAGGTTCCGCGCCCGGCGAGCCCGACCTCACGATCGTCAACGACGGCACCGGCACCTCCGTTACCGCCACGGTGGACGGCGACGCGGGCGTCACCAACACCCTCTACTACCGCCAGGCCGACGAGGACGACTGGACGCAGGGGAGCGCCCGCGCGGGGGACGGCGACATCCAGCAGACCGGCCTCAGCAACGATACGTGGTACGAGATGGTCTGCATCTCGACCTCCGGCGGCGTCAAGAGCGTCCCCAGCAACCCCGTCGGCATCTACTGCACGGATGATGCCGACCCCGACATCACCAACAGCTTCTGGGGACCGCTGGAGCGCCTCCGCACCATGCTCGCCAACTGCGATACCTGGCAGACGTGGACCGGGGCAACGGGCGGCACCGAGGCGGAGCGGATCGCCGCGGCGAAGGAGCACATCTACATCCCCGTGATCCCGCGAGTGGACGGGGAGGAATACCCGACGACCGTCGCCGACGCCCGCCCCTACGCGCTGATCGACCAGGGGGCGACGCACGGGCGCGACAGCGTCTCGACCGGCCCCCGCGGGCTCCCCAGCGGCTCGATACTGCTGATGATCGCCGCCGACACGCCCGATGCGGTGGCCGACGACCCGTCCGATGCGCAGCAGAGTTTCATGGGCAACGTCGGGGACGTCCTCGACGAGCTGGACGCCCTGGCCGGCACGTCGTCGCACCTCGCGCTGCGGAGCTGGGAACTGATCAACGGCCCCTTCCGCTCGGACGATTTCGAGGAGGCGAGCGGCGATTACTGGGAGGTCGTCTACGAGATATCCTGGAGCGTGTGAGCACACAAGGAGAGCACAATGGCCCAATACACGGTAGGCGGCGTCCGGGTGGGCGGCGCCGATGGCACACTCATCACCCAGATTACCAACTCGAACGTGGACGAAGGACTGGCGACAATGCTCGCCCGCGGCAGCGGCGGCATCTACGACACGTTCGTCAGCCTCGGCCAGCTCAACCCGCGCATCTCGTTCACCAGCCGCGACATCAAGACCGGTCTCAACGTTTGCGGTCTTGCGCCGGTGAAGCTGACCGCGGCCGACCCCGCCGAGGTATGGCTGCAGCAGTATGAATCGGGCGGTGGACGGGTGAGCGCCGGCAGCAAGTTGCTCACCATCTCGAACGGTCTCCTCGTGTGGCGCGGCATCGACGCACCCGACGGTGCCCCCGCGAGCAGCACGTGGGAGATCATCCCGTGGAGCAGCGATGGCAGCACGGATCCACTCTCGTGGACCGACAGCGAGACCATGCCCACCGATGAAGCCGGGGCCCTGTGGACCGTCAGCGGTGATGCGCTCTACCAGTCGTGGTCGATCGACACCGGCATCAGCGCCCAGCCGTTCCACGGCGACGGCCTGCCGTGGCCGCAGGACGTCTCGATCGAGCGCATCCAGCCCGTATGCACCATCGACATGCTGTCCATCAACAACACGGGCAGCTACACCGTCGCCTCGGTCGCCCTGCAGGACTGCACCGAAGGCGGCGCCCGGGGCGCGAACCCCATCACCTTCACCTTCAACGAGAAGCTCGATCGCGTGGAGCGCATCGGCGGGGGCGGCGGGGCCCTGACGGCCGGCGTGCGGGTCGTCTGCACCTACGACGGGACCAACCTGCCCATCGTGATCACCGGACTGACGTAAGGAGAGCGATGATGGCACACTTCGTGTACTTCCTCCCGGAGCGGACGAGCATCACCGCCGAGGATCTCGAAACCCTCGGCATCGACGATCGCTTCGCCGACCTGCAGCAGGTGCAGCAGACGTGCACCATGCGCGGACCGGGCGACCGCCGAGGTGCGCTGTTCCGCGGGCACGTGGACGCCGGTGCCGGCCCGGCGCTCGCCTACGAGGCCGACGCGCAGACGTGGCGCGACGCGCCCGACGGTGAGTACGCCGTGGGCTACTGGACCGACGACCCGCCCGGCCCGGACGACTTGTTCCGCGCCGAGCCCGTGGACGGCCATCGCGTCCGGCTGGCCGACGGGCACCAGTGGCTCGTCCCCGTCGCCCGTGCCTTCCCCGGCGGGACGCGGCTGCCGGAGCGCCTCATGCTCGGCCCCGACGGAGGTATCGTGCGCCGAATGCTGCCCGAATACGTCGGGCTCGGCCGACGGGCGGAGAAGGTATGGCAGGTGGTCTCCGCACAGGCTCAGGAGAGCGATGCCGACGTGACGCTCGACGTCGAGGAGGGATGGAGCATCGCCGCCGAAGCGCTGGCGATCAATTACCGCCTCGGCGCGCCGGAGGTCAGCATGCTCGGCCTGCTGACCACTACCAACCTGGCGCCCGTACTGCAGGCGCTGGTGGACTGGCCCACGGTCGAGGCCCTGTCGGCGGCCTACGTTGCCACCTCAAAAAAAAACGGTGCCGAAGCGCCCGACTCCTCACCTACAGGCGCTGGCGACGAGGAGAGCTGAGTGACTACATCCCCACTTACGCAGACCTGGAGCTGATGAGCGGCGAATGATCGCCATGACTTACAAGCTGCGTGAGCAGTTGCAGGAGCATCCGGCGTTCCGGCGCCGTGGCTTCCGGCGCATCGTGAAGGCAGCCCTCAAGGCGACCGTGTTGAAGTGGCACCGGGAGTACGCGCCGATTCACTTCACACGTGCGGCCTATCGCCGCTACAGCTACCTCGGCGTCTATCGCCGGCGCAAGCAACGCGGGGAGCCGATGGTGGAGTCGGGCACCCTCCGCGAACGCATCCTCCAGCCGCGGACCGCCGAGGACGTGGGGGGCACCAGCCGACGGGCCTACATCAACTTCACGATCGGGCGACCGCCGCAGTACACCGAGGAAGAACTGAAACGGCAGATACTGATCGAGATGGTGAAGCGGAAGACCAGCTATCGGGCGGCCGAGCGGCGCGTGTATCGCCGGGCGCAGTACTCGCGGGCGGGCCGCGAGATGTTCAAAACCCACATCCCGGTGGTCGCCGGGGGTGAGGCGCGGAGCCTGCGCGCGTTCCTCCGCGACCGCGTGATCCGGGGAATGAAGGAGGCACGGAACTGATGGCCGGCGGGGTGCGATTCCAGATCGAAGGTGACCCGGACAAGGCGCTGGCCGCCCTGCAGAAGGTGGTCAGCAAGCAGGACGAGGTCATCCAGCAACTGAAAAAGGGGCAGAAGGCGAGCACGCGCGCCGGCAAGGCGACCGAGAAGGCGTGGGATCGAGGCGTGCAATCGGTCAAGCGGCTCATGACCGGCTACCTCGGCATTCACGGCATGATCAGCACCATTCGCAAGGCATACGGCGAGTGGAAACAGGACGTCGAGGAGACCGAGCGGGTCACCGAGCGGCTCGTGGACAACTTTCGGACCCTGGCGGTGATGAAGGGGGAGAAGTGGCCGGGCTATCGGGCAGCCATCGGGCGCGTGGTGGGGCGATACACCGGCCCCGGCGGCGTGGGCGCAGCCTACCGGGGTGCCGAGGCCGTCGAGAGCCTCATGCCGGCGGGGTTCGGCTACACCCGCGAGGAACGGATCGCCAGCACGCGACAGGCCCTCCGCTTCGCCACCGCCTATGGCATGGAGCCGATGCAGGCCGCGACCCTCATGGGCAAAGCCAGCGGGATGCTGGGCGAGTACGGTCTCACGCCGCAACAGTGGTCCAATGCGCTGGCGCAGACCATCGAGGCGGGCGGTTACGCCGGCCCGCGCTTGGCTCAGTGGGCCGATGCATTCCCGAAGCTGTTCGGCGGTGCGATCACCGCGAAACTCACCCCCGCCCAGACACTGGCGTTCGCACAGCTGATGTCGCAGGTCACCGGCCAACCCGCCGAGGGCATGAGCGCCGGGGAGCAGGTCCTGCGCAAGGTGGGGGCCACGAAGGCGGCGGAGGCCATCCCACGCCTGGGCGGTCTCGGCGTGCCGGAACGGCTCGGCGTGCTGGCCGACATGTTCCGCGCGGGCACGCTCGACCAGGCGCTGATGGAGAAGGCGTTCGGTGCCCGCGGCATGAAGCATCTCGCGAAGGCGCTCGGGCGATGGGACCTCTACGAGCAGGCGTTGCCGCAGACGCAAGCCGCCCTTGCACTGGAGTCCGACGTGGTGCGCGAGAAGCTGCGGAGCGTCCGCGCGACAGATCCGGCCGTCCGTTTCACGGACATCCGCCGAACCGCCGTCAACCTGGCCGAGCTGGGGCGACTGGAGGACATCGAGGGCCTGCGGACGGGTGCCGGACGGGAAATCCTCCAGGCGATCAGTGTGCGCAGTGGTCAGTCTCCGATTGGCCGTTTCATGAGTCGGAGCATATATCATACCGGCCGCTGGTTCGGTCTTGAGCCGGTTGATGCCCTCGGCGCGGCGTTCGGCTTCAATCTTATGCCGGGCAACATCCAGTACAGCGACGACGAAATGGCAACCTGGCAGCGCGTCCGTCCCGTCTTCGAACGTGCCCTCAGCGGCGAATCCACCGAGGAGCTGCGCAAGATACGCAAGAACCTCGAAAACGGCCGTGAAAACTACGCTCCCGAGGAGCCCCGACGATGAGCACCAGCGTCGTCCGATTCTACGAGGCGTGGGGCGAATATAGCCGCTCGCAGCCGCCCGCGATGGAGCATCCCGTCGTCCCCGTCACGCGACCCGACACCGAGGGCATCACCACGAAGGTCTTCCGGCGGCGCGGCGAACCCTTCACAGTCCTCTGCGTCATCTTCGCCAGCTCCCTCGGCGGGCTCATCCGCCGCGTGGCCGCCTGGCAGGCGCGGCAGGCACACTACGGCCCGCTCCACCTGCCGCAGGGGAGTATCCCCAACTGCCAGCTCCTCCGAGTGCGCAGGGCCGAACCCTACCAGCAGATGGTCGCCGCGAGTAACAATGCCACGCACCGGCAGACGCTCGCCCTCACTTTCCTCCAACTGAGTGAGACCGATGGTTGACCTGGCGCAAGCTGAGGGCGAATGGAAGGTGTACACGCGCGCGTCCGTTGACGCCTCGTGGACCGAGCGCACGCATCTGCGCCTCCCCGACGGGGCCGTCGTCGAGCGGACCGCCGGCGACGTCTCCGTCGTCCCCATCGTGCAAACCTACGCCCCCGGTCCCGGCTGGGCTCCCTACGTGGACTACACGCATCACTGGTGTCGCATCACCTACACTCCCGATGGCGGCTCGGAGACAGACCTATGGTACGGGCACCTCAGCGATCAGACGCTCGACGAAGCCGCGGGTGAGATACGCTGGACGGCGCTCAGCATCGAGGCAGAGATCGACCGCCTGCGCTTCGACCTCGGCTTCGCCGATCCGGTCGTCGCCGGCAACTGTGAATCGCTCACCCTCCCCGTCTTCAACGATTCGCTGGAGGAGGACGCCTTGCGCGGCCTCCGCGGCACCACCGAGTACCACTTCTCCCGCGACGGCACCTATCGCACCCCCGCCACCGGCGGCACGGAATACGATCGCAGTTACGCCTTCGGCACGGGTGGCGCCTGGGATGCCTGGGAGCTCCTTCGCGCCCTGTTCGCGTGGCACGCCCCGGCCGGCGGCGGACGCAACAGCCGCATCGGCTTCTACCCCGTCGCCACTCCCGCCGCGAAGAGCGCACTCCAGGACGTCACGGAACGCTGGGATACGCTCGGTAAGAGCGGCCGGCGCGTGCTGGACGCCGTCTGCGACGCCGCCGGCGACCTCGCGTGGTCGCTCGACTGGTCACCCGACGGCACCTTCGGCTACGCCTTCGTCCGTGTGCGGCTGTGGAGCCGCCGCTACGGGGATCGCGACGCATCCACGCAGGCGCTGCACGACGTGGACGCGGGCGGTGTCCAGCCCATCACCTGCAACCCCTCCCACGTCTCCATCAGCGTCCGCGATCGCGTCACGGACGTCGTCGTGCTCGGTGCCCGCGCGCGCGTTCAGTTTACGGTCGCCTACGACAGCGCCGAGGATCACGTCCGCCCCACCTCCGAGCGCGGATGGACCGATACCGAC
>JASFTE010000070.1:0-11721 GCA_050114035.1 Armatimonadota bacterium
GGGAGTGTGATGCGGTCCGCCCGGCGGCGGGCACTGCAGCCACGTGGCCCCAAGCATGAAGCCGTGGCCGCGGCTCAAGACGCGCTCGGTGTGCTCGATGATCCGGGCCTTCATCTCGTCCGGGTAGACGCCGATGTTGATGTAGTCGTAGAGGCCCTCCCGCTTGCTGTGGGCGCCCCAGTAGCCGGAGCACGTGCCCTCGCTCTCGATGTAGTACTTGCCCGGGATGTCCGCCCTTCCCTGGTGGAGCGAGAGGTCGGCGTTCGCGGGCGTCTGCCTGCCGCTCGCGCCGATGACGTAGCCGTCGTCCACGGCCTTGCCGGCGGCGATGAGCCGGGAGTCGTCGAACTTGGCCATGTGCTCGTTGTTCACGTCTATGAAGACGTTGCGGTAGTCATTGCGCTTGAGCCAGCGGACGGTGTCCGCCACGGCGCGGTCGGCATCGGCCTGGGTCCAGCTCTTCCACTTGCCCCTGGAGTTGCCGTAGTAGAAGCACCCCACGAGCACGACCATGCCCCGGGAGTCGGCGGCCTCAATGATCCGCCCCATGCGGTCGGCGTGGATCGGGTTCAGCGCAGCATCCTCGTCGTAGCCGTTCACGTCGCCGAAGCGCGAGCCCTGAAAGAAGACGCTGAACGTGTTGACGCCGTACGTGCCGAACAGGTCCATGTTGTCAATGAGCTCTTGCGTCTTCTCGTCGGACACGAGGGCGTTCGAGACGCGCAGCCCGACGACGAGGAAGGGCCGGCCGCTCAGCTCGGTGCCCGTGTTGGTGGCGTTGACCGAGAACACGGAGTGCGTGCGCTTCGCCTCGGCCGGCTGGCCGGCGGCGCCCTCGGTGCAGAGGGCGAGGGCGAAGATGGCGAGTGTGGCGAGGGGGAGGATGTTGCTCATGGTGCGGGCCTCGTGTTGCGTGCTGTCGTTACCGGGGAACGATGTGGACGGCGAGATCCTCGAAGAACTCCGGCAGCTCGAGGGCCAGCTTTCCGTCGCTCACCGCTGCCCGTACGGCGGCCGTCTTCCCCGATGACGGACGCACCAGGGTGACGGAGACAGGCGCGTCGGGCATCTCCAGATCCCGCAGTGCGAGCTGGCATCCGGCAGGGATGGTCTCCCGGGAACCTCCGGTGTGCAGATAGACGACGGTCTCCCTCGCTGATGCCAGCGCCAGGCGGTATTCCCCCGGCGCGTCGGCGATCTTGTCCGAGGCCAAGTCCAGTGACACGTAGTCTCGCAGCTCCTCGAAGAAGCTCACGAGGGTCTTGGACTCCCGCGCGTACTGCTCCACGGGCGCGTCGGAGAAGTCGAGAGGATATGTCTTCGCGTAGAGTCCGACGCCCTGGAGCTTGACCATCATCGAGTACCACTGGTACAGGCGCAGGTGCTCGGGGTTCTCGTGCGCGCTGTACGTGGGGCTGTTGGCGCTGACGACGGGCTTGTTGTGGAGCAGGCGGTACTTGACAGCCAGCTCCTCCTTCTGCTTGCGCCGGTCGCCGGCGAAGAGGTCCTTGACCACATGGGCCTCGGAGCCCTCGCAGATGACGAGGTCCATGCGGGGATGCGAGAGGATGTACTCCAGGCCCGGATCCTGCTTCTTGAAGAAATGGTCGAAGTCCATGCCAATGAGCAGATCATTGCCGGTCCGCTGCTCCCAGCCCTCGATGATGTCGAGGGTGTAGTCGATCCACTCCTGGGTGAGTGCGTTCTTGTACGCGCCCTCGTTCATGAGGTCGATGAGCACGTTGCCGGCATCGCCAATGCCGTCGAGGACGTGCTCGACCCACTGGCGGTGGACGTCGCGCCACGGGGCGTCCTCGGCCATCACCTTCCACAGGCCGTACCCCGCGGAGCCGGGCGGGATGGGGTATCCGTTGACGTTGTTGTCCGGGTGGAAGTAGTTCGTCGGCCACAGCTTCGACTGAAAGAACACCCGCTGGTAGAGCTGCATGTGGAGGATGATCCCCCGGTCGGCGCACTCGCGGATGACGCGGGCGAAGTTGTCCCAATAGGCACGACTGGGCTTCGTCAAGTCCACGATTGGCTTGCCGTCGCGCCAGCGGACGACCTCGAAGGGGAACACGCGCCTGTCGCCATCATGCGGCATCCAGGGCTGGCCGTTCTCCGGATACACGCGGCCGTACCCGAGCCCGTGCTCCTGCATCCAGTCAAGCCATTGCTCGTGGGGGAAGTCGCGGGAGCCCCACTCGACCGCGAAGACGGCGACCTCGGGCAGCGGGCCGACCTTGAGGCACGGCTTCCCTCGATACAGCAGCGTAGGGTTGCTGCTCCCCTTGTTCGCGATGGTGAGCTGCGCGCTTCCGGCCGTGTCGAGAACGAACAGAGGGGGCAGGGAGGCGATCAGGACTCTCAGCGCCCACGCCAACTTGTCGTGACACATCAGCTACTTCCTCCCGCGTCGGGCGCCCTCTCTGCCATCGCCGGCAGAAGCTCCCGGAATTGCTCCGGCAGGTAGCCGAAGTACACCGCCGTGATGAGGTTGCGGTCGCGCACGCAGGGCTCGTCCACGAAGATGCCGCCGGCGTTCGTCACGTCTATGGCCATATCGCCCGGGCAGGTCAGCCGGCGCCCCTCGAGCACTTCGGCCGAGACGAGTATCCACTGGGCGTGGCAGATGGCGGCGACGATGATGTCCTCGGACATGGCGCGACGGACGAGCTCCAGCGTCGGCTCATGGCGCCGCAGTCTCAGTGGCCCGAAGATGCCGCCGGGCAGATAGACGGCATCGAGGGGCTCCTCGGCTATATCCTCCACCTTGTGCTCGACCGTGGCAGGCAGGCCGTCCCGCCCGTGGCGGCCCTCGCCGTACACATCGCCCGGCTCGGGGCCGGCCACGAGCACCTCGGCGCCCGCCTCCTGGAAGCGATAGTACGGGAACCAGAACTCGTGCTCGTGGTAGCCGTCGGCGATGAGCAGAGCGACTTTGCGGCCTTTCAGTCTCATCTGAACTGCCTCTGTCTCAACATGTGCGGCATTGGCGGGCCACGGCGGCCCTTCCGTCAGCGACACGAAGGCAGCGTGTGTCAGGGAGTAGCCGCGCCGCTTGTGTTGGTTCGGAGCTGGTGTCCGGCCACCGTCATCCGTCCCCGCTCAGCCACTTCCTCAGAAACTCAACGCCGGACTCGTAGTGTATCTCGTGCCCGCCGTTGTGCAGGGCCATTTCGCAGCGCTCGCCAAGGCCCAGGTGCTCGTAGTGGGCCTTCGTCTTCTCGAACTCCGCGACGGCCCACGGCCACCAGGCGATGCCGTCACCCTTGCCGGTCTGGGACATGAACGGCCGCGGGCAAATCAGCGATACCAGGTCGCTGTCGCTGAACTCCGTGAGCCAGTTCGGGACGAAGATGTGCGGCTCGCCGGCGGACAGGAAGCAACTGTGCCGCGGGTCGTCCACCACCATCTTCCGTACCCGGTGGTTGAACCACGCGCACGAGATCGCCACTGCGATCCGCGGCTCCAGCGGCACGGCCCACTGGGTGTAGGCCCCGCCGAGGCTGATGCCCCACATGCCGATGCGTGACGTGTCGATGCCGTGCCAGGTCTCGGCGATGTCGAGCAGTCGCCTGAGCTTGCAGATCTCCAGGCCCCACAGCGTTTTGCCGAGCATCAGGCATATCCACGTCAGCCGCGCCCGGGGCGCGCCCTCCGTCACGTGCTGTGGGGCGAGGACCGCAAAGCCCTCCTCAACGAGCCGGCGCGCGTACGTGTGGTACACCTGGCTCGGATCATCGAAGCCGAAGGTGCGCTCCGGTGAGCTGCCGATGCCGTGCTGACAGATCACCAGCGGCACCGGGCCCTCGACGTGCTTGGGCTGACCGATGACGCCGCGCGCGAAGCAGCCGTCGTACACTTCCACCGTCACCCACTGGGCCAGCGCCGTGTCGTCCTCCATGAACGGCTCCACTGCAGCCTCCAGCGCTCCCGTGGCGGGTCCGAAGTCCCCCAGAGCGGCCTGCAGGCGCTTGCGGTTCGGCTCGACGGACTCCAGATAGCTCTCGATGGACGAGTAGTCGTGGTGCCAGCAGGCGGCACGGCGGTCGTTGTAGTCCAGCGACAGCCGCCTGAGGTAGTCCTCGGTCTCGTGGCGCAGCAGGCGCTGTCGGTCCGCCACGCCGCGGGCGATGAGCTCGGCGGGAGCTTCCAGGGCGTTATCGTAGAAGGTCATGGGTACAGGCCTCCTCGTTCCGTCTGCCGTGTAGCGGTGTTTCCGGCACGAGGGCGGGTGGCCCTGCAAGACCGTTCGGGCCGTCCGCTCTGTGGCGGACGGCCCGGTGAAGGCAGGAATGCCCGTGATCCCACCTACGCCAGCAGGGAGTGGACCTCCTGCAGGCGCTGTCGGATCGGGATGTTGTTGCTGCAGACCTCCTCACAGAGGCCGCACAGGTCGCAGGCGCCGACGCACTGGGAGGCGGGGAGCGCCGCGTACTCGTCGCGGGCCACGTCAAGCTGCCCGTCCTCCGCGTAGTACTGGAAGCGGAAGATGTCGCAGACGGCCACGTTGCGCGGGCAGATGCCGCAGTTGCCGCACATGGTGCAGTTGACGCCGGCCATCTTCGCGGCCAGGCGCCGCCGGTCGTCCGGCGCGACGCCTGCCGTGCGCGTTAGCGTCCAGTTGATGAACGTGTCCACCTCGTCCTTGGTGGTGAAGCCCCGAATGACCGTGTCCACCTTTGGATTGTTCAGGGCGGACTTGACGGCCTTCTCCCTATCCTGCTCGGACGCACGCTGGAGGCCCTTCAGTGTCTTCATGGCGACGAAGCCCATGCCGATCTTCTCCATCTTCTCCACGATGGGATCGAGCTGGGCCAGGTTCGATGCGTTGTAGGCCAGGAGAACGAGGTCGAAGTACTCGAGCTCCACGGCCCTGGCCAGCACGTCGGGCTCGTTCCTGTGAACGGCGAAGCCGATGGACTTCGCCTTGCCCTTCTGCTTCATCGCGAGCAGGAAGTCCTTGAGCGCAGGGCTGGCGATCTCCTCAACGGTGTGGATGCCCGGCGCCAGTATGTCGGTGTACTCGATGCCGAGGTCCCCGAGGATGTCGTCGAGCCGCTCCTCGCTGAGCTCGTCCTCCAGGAGCTTCATGCCGAAGACGACCTCGTTCCGGCGCTCCTTGACGACGGCGCAGAACTCGGGGAAGGCCTTCCCCCTGTTGTACCCCGGATGGGCGTGGATGAAGTTGATACCGCGATCGATGCCGTAGTTCAGGACAGCACGATCGCCCAGGCGTGTGCCGCCGAAGGACAGCTCGGTGACCTTCAGGCCCGTGCGGCCCAGGACGCGCTTCGGGATATTCTCCTTCTTGACCTGTGCCCATCCGCACCCGGCGCCCACTCCGCTGATGGCCGCGCCCGCCCCCGCTGCCGCCACGGCTGAGCGGCGGAGGAAGTCTCTCCGGCTCACCTGCTTCTTGCTCATGCAGTTGCCTCCTTGACTGTCGGCCCGCTTCGGCTCGATGACTGCCGCCGCGCGGGCGCCTCATCCGGACTTGTGTATCGTCTTTGCGATGCTCGCCATGAAGGCCTTCATGGCCGCCTGCTCGGAATCGCTGGCTCCCCTGGTGGAGAAGCCCATCAGGTAGTGCTTGCCCCAGCTCCAGCCGTAGCAGTTCCCGTACTGTATGGCCAGGAAGCCGGCCTTGTCCACCTTCAGGTCCGCGAACTTCGTCAGCTTCCGGGCCTTCTTCATCCGCTCGTGTTTGTCCTGGTAGAACGCCTTCGCCTTCTGCCAGTCCGGCATGCGGTGCACGGTGACGATCACGAGCGCATCGCCCTTCTTGTACGCCTGCTGTGCGGCCTCCTGCACGCCGGACTCGATGTACTCGACGTCACCGCCATTGTAGATGAGGTACAGCTTCTCCGGGTTGGCGCTGTACACCATCTTGCCGACCGGCTCCCAGCCCGGGGCCGTCTTGCTCGTGGGCAGGAGGCCCTTGAGCGAAGCAGCCGACAGCCCCGGCAGCGCGGCCAGGACCACCAACGACGTGGCTACAGTCACCCAAACGACGATCGCCGCTGATCGTTTCATCGCAGCATTTTCCCCCGTTGCTCAGTCTGGCGCAGCGTCCCGCGGGTTAC
The DNA here is from genome assembly GCA_050114035.1 of Armatimonadota bacterium. Taxonomy (GTDB): domain Bacteria; phylum Armatimonadota; class Zipacnadia; order JAUWAU01; family JAUWAU01; genus JAUWAU01. Next base: position 6,090 of record JASFTE010000070.1, read on the forward strand.
ACGGCAGCGTGCGCGCGCATCCCTGTCAATGACTGCGGATGCACAATCTATCTGGTCCGGCCGCCTCCTGCGGTGGGCCAGGCGACATACCACCGTCCCTGCCCGCCCTCTCGCCTGCAGGAAGCAGCGGCCGGCAGGACGAAGATGGGCAATCGAGCGGACGCCGTCTCGCGATCGGTCGCCCGCTCCAAGCCTACAACCGCCCGGCACGGCAGGAGAGTTCCACGGTGCGTCTCATCGTCGAGAGATCGGAGATCGGCGGATCGGTGGCGATACCGGGCTCGAAGTCCCACACGATCCGTGCCGTCACCATTGGGACGCTCGCGCAGGGAACGTCCCGCATCGAGCGGCCCCTCGATTCGCTCGACACGCGGGCGGCCGTGACGGCAGGCCGGGCGCTGGGCGCGGACATCGAGATCGCCGACGACGAGTGGGTGGTCCACGGGACCGGCGGGGAACTGCAGACGCCGGCGGACGTTGTATCCGTGGGCAACTCGGGCACGACCCTGTACTTCTGCCTGAGCATGGCGGCGCTCGGCGAGGGCTGGACGATCCTCACCGGCGACGCACAGACGCGCTCCCGGCCCGCCGGGCCGCTGCTCGGGGCGCTTGGCAGCCTCGGGGCCGAGGCCTTCAGCACGCGCGACAACGGCTGCCCGCCCATCGCCGTGAAGGGACGCCTGCGGGGCGGCGCGGCCGAGATAGAGTGCCCGACGTCCCAGTACCTTTCCAGCCTGCTCATAAGCTGCCCCCTCGCCCACGGCGCTACCGAACTGTCCGTGCCACTGCTGCACGAGCGCCCGTATGTCGAGATGACGCTCGCGTGGCTCGACCGGCGCGGCATCAGCTACGAGCACGACGGCGCCATGGCGCGCTTCCGCATACCGGGCGGGCAGCGCTACTCGGCTTTCCGGGAGGCCATCGCCGCCGACTTCTCATCGGCCACGTTCTTCCTCTGCGCCGCCGCCGTGACCGGTGCCGAGCTGGCGCTGCAGGGCCTGGACATGGAGGACACGCAGGGCGACAAGGCCGTGGTCGGGATGCTGGAGCAGATGGGCTGCCGCGTGGCGACCGGGCCGGACGGGGTGCGGGTACGCGGCGGCGACCTGGTGGGGACCGAGCTCGATCTGAACGCCACGCCCGACGCCCTGCCGGCACTTGCGGCGACGGCGTGCTTCGCGCGCGGCGAGACGCGGCTCGTGAACGTCCCGCAGGCGCGGCTGAAAGAGACCGACCGCATCGCCGTGATGCACGAGACGCTCTCGGCCATGGGCGGCGATGTCGAGGAGCTCCGCGACGGGCTGATCGTCCGCCAGAGCAGGCTCCGCGGCGCGGCCCTGAGCGGCCACGCGGACCATCGCGTCGTCATGGCCCTCGCCGTCGCCGGCCTCGCCGCCGAGGGCCGCACGCAGATAGACACGGCCGAATCCGTGCAGGTGACCTTCCCGAGCTTCGTGGAGCTCATGGAGGGCATCGGCGCGCGCATACGAACAGAGTGAGCCAGGAGGAACAGAATGCTGGGAGATACCTTCGGCCGTATGTTCCGCGTCACGACCTGTGGCGAATCCTACGGCGGCGCGCTGCTCATCATCGTGGACGGCGTCCCGGCCGGCCTGGACCTGTGCGACGACGACGTCCAGGCCGACCTGGACCGCCGCCGCCCCGGTACCAAGGAGATCGATTCCCCGCGCCTGGAGACGGACCAGGTCAAGGTCGTCGCCGGCGTCATGGACGGCAAGACCACCGGCGCGCCCGTCGGCATGGCCATCTACAACGTGGACACGCAGCCGATCCACGTACAGCAGTACCGCGAGGTCAAGGACCTCATGCGCCCCGGGCACGCCGAGTACGGATACTTCGTGAAGTACGGCGAGTTCACGGACTGGCGGGGCGCCGGGCGGGCCAGCGGGCGCGAGACGGCCGGCCGAGTCTCTGCCGGGGCTGTGGCCAAGAAGATCCTGGCGCGCGAGGGCATCGAGGTCGTCGGCTACGTCAAGGAGGCCGCCGGCATCAAGTCCCGCGAGATGAGCTTTGAGGACATCAAAGCCAACCGGGAGAAGAACGACATCCGGTGTCCCGATCTCGAGGCGGGGGAGAAGATGCTGAAGAAGATCCTCGAGATCAAGGAGGCCGGCGACACCGCCGGCGGGATCGTCGAGGTCATCGCCCGCGGCGTGCCCGCCGGGCTCGGCGAGCCCGTCTTCGACAAGCTCGACGCCGACATCGCCAAGGCCTTCGTGAGCATCGGCTCCGTCAAGGGCGTCGAGATCGGCACGGGCTTCGCTGCCGCCGAGATGGTCGGATCGGAGCACAACGATATCCCGTACATGGACGGTGGGAACGTCAAGTTCCGCACCAACAACGCCGGCGGCATCCTCGGCGGCATCTCCAACGGCGACGACATCGTGGCCCGCATGGTTGTGAAGCCCACCTGCACCATCTCCATCGACCAGCAGACCATCAACATGCCGAAGATGCAGGAGGCCACCCTCGCCGCCATCACCCGGCGCGACGCCACCATCTGCGGCCGCGTTGTGCCCGTGGGCGAGGCCATGATGGCCATTGTGCTCGTGGATCATCTCATGATGTCCCGCGGCCTCGACGCCGTGGCGAAGCTCGACAAGACCTGGCCCCGACCGGAGGGCGACGGAGAATGAGTGCGGCCCGTACTCGACGGGATTTCCTGAGAGGGCTCGCCGGCCGGGCCGCCGGCCTGGGCGCGGCATTCCGTGCCGTTCGGCCCGGGCAGGCTGACGAAGGCTGGAAGATGCAGTACCGCCGCCTCGGCCGCACCGGGCTCATGTTCTCCGAGGTGAGCCTCGGCGGACATTACGACGGCCCGGGACACCAGGAGAAGAACGCCAAGGCCCAGGAGATGCGCAACGCCGTCGTGGACAGGGCCCTCGAACTCGGCGTCACCTTCTTCGACACCAACTACGACTACGAGCGCGAGCAGCTCGGCATCGCCCTCGAGGGCAAGCGCGAGCGCATCTACCTCGCCAGCGACGTCAACAACGACCCGGAGCTCGACCGCGAGAGCACCCGGCAGAACATCCTGCGGCAGATCAACGAGCACCTCGGCATGCTCCGCACCGAGTACGTCGATCTGTTCCGCTTCATGTCCGGCTTCGAGCTGCCCTCCGACGAGCAGCTCGAGGGCGCCATGGACGCGTTCAAGCAGCTCAAGGCCGATGGCAAGGCGCGCTTCTTCGCCATGTCGCACCACGAGCCCGAGGGCTGGGTGCCGCTGCTGCGGAAGCGCGACGACATCGACGTCTGCTACGTGCCCTTCAGCTACATCACCCCGAAGGCGGCCGAGGAGATGCTCCCGCTCGCCAGGGAGCGCGACGTCGGCGTCATCTGCATCAAGCCCTTCGCCAAGGGCACGCTGTTCAAGATCCCGGAGGACGACGAGAAGTTGGCGGGGCTGCGCCGCGACAGGGGACAATCCCTCGCCCGGGCCAACCTGAAGTGGATCCTCTCTCACGAGGGCGTCACGACGGTCATTCCGGGGATGGAGCTGCCTGATGAGGTCGAGGACTGCGTGCGCGCGTCGGGCGACTCCCGCGTCAGCGACGCCGAGCGCGCCGCGCTGGAGGCCGCAAAGCCGCACGTCCTTGCCGCACTGCCGGACGAGTACGGCTGGCTCAGCAAGTGGCGAGCCTAGCTCCGGTCTCTTGGGTGGTACCGGTTGCTCGTCAACCCGTGCGTACACCCCCATCTGCACACGAGGAGAACACCATGCGCCGCCTGAAGCTGCTGTGCCTCATCGCTGTCGTTCTCGCCGTTGCCGTGCTGCTGACCCGCATCCCTGGCGCGCCGGCCCGTGCGGCCGCCGACCGCATCGGTCGCTGCGGCGTGTGCCACGCGCACATTCAGTTGGCCTTCGAGCGCGGCAAGCACACCCTCGAGATGATGACGTGCGTCTTCTGCCACGGCGAGAGCGATGAGCATATCGGGGTCGAGGACAACAGCGTCAAGCCCGAGCAGCCACTCAACCAGGCCAAGGACGTCATCGCGCTGTGCACCGGCTGTCACCCGGAGCGCCCGGACCACTGCCAGGAGCCGCCGGAGATCAACGCCGATCCCGAGCCCGCCCGCTGCACCCGGTGTCACGATCCGCATCGGGCTGGCGTCTGGGGCGCCGAGACCGACGGCCAGGGCCAGCAGAGGCTGAGGGAGTCCTTCGGGGACCCACGCGCCCACAACTGGAGCTGGCGTGAGGGAGACGACTGGGCGCTTGTCGAGGACGACGGCAATCAGGTCTTCTCGCTCCGCAGCATGGGGACGCACGGTGAGAAGCCCCGCCGACCCGTGTCATTCGCGCTCTGGAAGGCCGGCAACTTCTCGGACTTCGAGCTGCGCTGCCGCGTCCGCTGCACTGACGATGTGGACCGGCGCGGCCGGAGCCTTATCCTCGTGTTCAACTACATCGACTACAAGCACTTCTACTACGTGCACCTGTGCAACTTCTCGGACGACGTGCACAACAACCTGCTGATCGTCAACGACGAGGACCGCAAGCCGCTGCTCCCCGGCGGCAAGGCGCCGCCTACGCTCACCGACGACGAGTGGCACCGGGTGAGGATCGTCCGCCAGGCCAGCGACGGCCTCATCGAGGTCTACTTCGACGACATGGACACGCCCCTGCACCGGGCCTTCGACAAGACCCACACCTGGGGCCTCATCGGCATCGGCACCTTCCACAGCAAGGGCGACTTCGACGACGTGATGGTGCGGGGGGAGCTGCGGCTGCCGGAGCCTACCGAGCCACAGTGAGTCTGAACCGCTGCTCCGCCGCATTCTCCCTATCGTTCTCCACCCGCAGCACGACCTGGTGCCTGCCGACATCGTCGGCGCCGGGCGTGCCGCTCACGACGCCCGTCTGGGCGTCCAGCTTCAGCCACTCGGGCGCCTCGACCAGCGAGTACGTCAACTCATCCCGCTCCCAGAACGCCGCGTTGTACCCCTCGCGGCACGTCAAGTGCCCGATGGAGTAGACGGCCGCCGGGCGGTACTCGTACCGCTGTCCAGCTCTGGCCTGCCCCGACGGCTCGGTGTAGAAGAACGGCCGCGGCACTGCCACCTGATCCGACGGCCCGCTCTCGTTCCCCTTCTCGTCCACGGCCACGACGCGGTAGTAGGCCTTGTTGGCATTGGGGAGCCCCAGAGCCGGCGCGACCACCGTGAGGCGCGTCTCCTTCGTCGCCGTGACCAGATTCGCCGGCGTCTTCACCGGACCGCAGTCCGGCCCGTCGTCGCTCTTCGCGGTATACTCCTCCATGGTCTTCACGAAGCCCTTCCCCATCTGCACCACGTACTCATCGTCGCTCGGCGTGAAGCCCCGCTCGTTGCTTCCGTACACCTTGTACTGCACCGGCGTGCGCCCCCGCGGGTTGGGCCGCCAACTGATGCTGATCGTCCCAGCGGCCTCATCCACCGACGGCTCTACGTCGAGCGGTACGCCCGGCGCCTCGCACTTGAAGGACCAGCGCTGACTCCACGGCCCCCACACACCGTCGGCATCCCTCCCCCGCACCCGCCAGTAGTATGTCTCGCCGGGATTCAGCAGGCCGACGTAGGGGATCGCGCGCTCCGGTTTGCCCTTCGAGGGCGTCCTGGAGCTCAGCGT
>JASFTE010000071.1:0-11610 GCA_050114035.1 Armatimonadota bacterium
CGAGCCTGTCCCGGTACAGAGGCGCCGACGCCATGACGCGCGCGATGGTGCCCCGCAGGCGTCCGAGCTGCAGGTCGCGACGCTGCTCGGGATCCATGCACTCGTCGTCCCGGTTCCAGATCACCGTTCTCCTCCTACCTCGCCCGAATGTACAGGACCGCGTCGCCCTCGAAGGGCGCGGTGAGCTCGCGCGGCGCGCCGCCCGTGACAGGATCGCCGGGGTGAACACTCCCCATGCCGGGATCGATCCACTCGACGGCGAGCCGCCCCGTCCCCGCCGACAGATCCACGGTGACACTGCCGCCGTCCGGCAGGTACACAACGTACTCGCTCCCCGGGTTCGCCAGGCAGTATGCGCTCGACGCCAGCCTGCCGTGCGGCGCCATCGCCGTCAGGTCCATCCGGTCTGCCAGCATTCGCGTGTGGCCCATGGCTCTGCGTATCGGATCCCACTGCGGGTCAAGCTTGTGCCCGGTCCTGGCATCGAGGTACGGGTCCATGAAGATGGGGTTCAGGCCGCGGCAGAAGCTCTTCCATGCCCAGGCCCGGTTGCCACCGATGCCCCACAGGTGATCCGTGTCCGTGATGACGACCTTGCTCCCGTCGGCGGGCGGCGGGTCGTTGCGGTAGCTGCGGCCGCCATCGGCAGGCGGGTTGGGCGATACCCACTCCGCCGGACTGGCGAACAGGTCGTCATTCGACCCGCGGCGTTCGCGGCCGTACTGGAAGGTCATGCCCGCCGGATGCTGCCTGGGCTTCGTCGCCTCGTAGTCGTGGATGAGGTCGATCATGTGGTACTGCCACTCGGTGGACTCGCCGTGGCTCTCGTTCGAGATCTCGTACAGCACGTTGTCGAGGTCGTTGACAGTGTCGATGACCCTCCGGACGTAGGCCTCCTGCAGCCGCGTGATCTCGGGCATTGCGAGCGTGTGCGTCTCCTCGCCCTCGCCGTTGCCGTTCGGGTCGCCGTCGATGCCGTTGATATTGTTCGCCCGGTTGAGGGGATGACCGTCCCACTGGTTGCCCTTCTTCGGATCGACGCCTACCGTGCCCTTCTGCTCGATACTGAAGCCCTCGAACAGCATCACGGCCACATAGATGCCCCGCTCCCGCGCGGCGGCGACACGCTCCCGCAGGCGCTGGAAGTAGCCCTCGTTGAGCCGCGTGACATCGAACTTCGGCCCACCGTCGAGGGCCTTCCCCGGCCCGGTTCGCTCGTAGCGGTTCGGACGGTAGACGATCTTGCGGTCGGTGAACTGCATCCACGCGGCGTGCTCCCAGGCCCAGAGCCGCATGAAGTTGTGCTGGTGGCGCGCCATGAAGTCCAGCCAGGCGTCATAGTCGAACTCGGGCGTCTCGGGATAGGCCCGCTCCTGCCGGTTGGCCCACGTGTGGGAGCCGGTGAGGTAGATGGCCCTCCCGCTGCCGTCGGTGAAATACCGCGGATTGTCGGCACATACGCGCAGCGGCCCACTCGCCGCATCAGCGCCCAAGAGAAGCATCCCAACCACTCCCCAGACCATAGTCCCCTGCGCCTTTCTCGCGGAAGGGGCCCCGCCCCCGATCCTCTCAGCGCCCCTCGACCCGCAGTGACAACGCCCACAGCCGCCACTCCTGGTTATCGAAGTTGCTCAGCTTCACCAGAACGTCATTCTCCCCGGCTTTGAGCGTCACCGGGATCGACGCCACATCGAGCCCCGCGTCGTGCTGCAGCGAGGCGACCTCCTGGCCGTTGAGCCAGACCTTGAGCCAATCGTCGAAACCGACCAGAAGCCGCACCCGGCGCCGCCTGGGCGCGTCAATGACCGTACGGGCGTAGGCCGAGGTGTTGACCGGCTGCGTGCCCGCGTTGGTCCGCGCCGGCGGGCGGAGGTAGCGGGTGAAGTCCAGCCACGAGCGCTCGGTCTCGGCCGTGATGGGGCCGTACGCCACGGGGCCGGCAGGCGGCTTATACTGGCCGAAAGCGGCCTCCCAGCGCTCAGGCCACTGGTCCGGCGCCCGCTCGGGGAACTCGGGCTGATCGAAATCCTCCGTGGAATTGCACTCGAAGGGCCCCACGATCTGCCAGGTGGCGGCCGAGTCGATGGGCGGGGCTGAGCTGTCCTCGTCAAGGTAGTAGTACACCACGCTCTGTGTGTCGTTGGCCCTAGAGCCGAAGCGGACGATGATGGACGAGTCGAACGCCACCGGGTCCGGGCCGAGGAAGCGATACCCAACCACCTCGGTGGGGTCGTCCCCCTCGCGGTGGCGCAGCAGCGGCGTCCCTGTCCACTCGCTGCACGACTCGTACATGCCGAAGGAGTAGCCGAACACGTCCTCGACGCCGATGCCCCGCATGGCGTGTGGATTGGTCTCCCCGTCGATGAGCCACAGATCGCCGCCCGTGTGGTACCACGCGTCGCGCAGGTCAATGTGGCGGATGGCCTTCACGAAGCCCGCCACGAAACCGCGCCCGCCGACGTCGGCCATGAGGAACGAACCGAGGCGCTCGGCCGGAGTCTCCTCGGCGAAGGTCGCGTGCAGGCGGTAGGGCGTGAGGCGGGATGCGTTGCCGTAGTGGTGCCAGTTCACCATGGACCACAGCGTCACCGTGCGGTCGCTCTGATTTGTGAGTTCCATCTTACAGGACCGGGCGAAGGGAATGGGTAGATAGCAGTTGTAGCCGTTCTTCGGCAGGACCTTGAGCGGCGCCGACTCGATCCGGTAGGGCAAGTGGCCCAGCATCACCCCGAAGAAGTGGTCCAGGGACATCTCCACCTGCGGCGTCGCCGCGCCGTCGGCCCTGATGCGCAGAAGCATGTGCTTGCCCATTGACTCATCGCGCTGCGTCAGCGTGATCCAGAAATGGCGCACGCAGCCGGGGGCGTCGGCGTCGAGTATGACGATGCTCTGGCCGGGAGCCACGCGTGGCCGGGTCGTCACGCGATGGGAGTCGAACTCACGGGGCAGCTGAATCAGGGAGAAGCGGGAGTCGGTCACGACAGGTGCCTCCTTGTGCGCCGCAAGCACGGAAGTCCACGCCGCCGCCAGAGCCAGTGCGCCGATCATCGCAGAAAGCCGCCTCCTCTCGCCGCTGAGAGCATGATCTCGCTCGGTCCCCGAGGTTAGCCGGGCTCGGCCCTACGGCCTCCCTGCGCATCGCGCCGCCGAGCGCCCGCCGCAGGCCGATGTGTGTTGGATGAATCCTGCACCTCATGGCACAATCTGCTTGGGAGAGGGCAGCCGCGCCTGAAGGGAATCACCATCTCATGATTTCGGTACTTTTCGTCTGCACGGGCAATGCCTGCCGCAGCCCGATGGCAGAGGCCTTCCTGAACCACATGGCCGGCCACAACGGCCAGCAGGCGGAGGCCTTCTCGGCCGGCCTGTGCCCGTTCGGAGACGCCGCCACGCGCGAGACAGTCGCCGCCGCCGCCGAGTGGGACGTGGATGTGTCCCAGCATCAGCCGCAGCCGATGACTGATGAACTCGCCCAGGACGCCGACGTGATCCTGGCCATGACCGGCATGCACGCGGCCATCATCGAGACCGAGTTCCTTCCCGCGCGGGGCAAGACGTTCACTCTCCTGGAGTTCATCGGGGAGAGCGGCGACGTCCCCGACCCGTTCAACCACCCCATGCACGTATACCGGGAGTGCGCCGAACAGCTCTGGCAGGCCGTGGGCGACGCATTGGACCGGCTGCCTGCCATCACCGCTTCGCAGGTGGACTAGAAGCGTAGAGGCGCCCGACCCCGCCCTGCAGATCACGGCGCCCCGCGAATGAGGGCCTCCCCTGCGCCTCCATGTTCGAAGGCGCCGATGTCAGGCGCCGCCCCCGTGTACGCGAGGCTCACGCCCTGGCCATGCTCCCACGTCAGAGGCCTGTTCAGCGTGATCGTGTGCCCGGCGTAGTCGATCTTGAGGATTCGTGCGGTGGCCCTGCTGCCGGCGAGCTGGATGACGTCGCCCTGCTCGCCCCCGATGCCGAACCCGTCGTAGAAGTAGCCAGCATCCGCCACTCTCAGTCTGGCACTCTCCCGCCCCGACCCGGCCGCGGTGGTCAGAGCAAGCGCCGCGTCGATCATGGGGCTGGTGGGTCGGAGGCGGAAGTCGCGGGCCTCGACATCGACGAAGAACGGATCGAGCTGCAGATTCTCCTGGAAGACGTCGGGGTGCAGCTTCTCGAAGTGTGCCGGAGTGTTGGGCGGCGGGTACTCCGGTCGCTCGATGATGTAGATGAGCGAATCCGCGTGCTCGCCCGTGGCGAAGAAGTTGTTGCGCTCGAAGCGGACGCCGGTCTGGCCGCTGCCCATCACAAGAGCCACGGGCATGCCGGTGACGCGCTTGTGCGAACCCCAGTTGATATGCGCCTCGAACGCGCCCGGCATCATGATGTTGTTCTTGAAGACGTTGTCCGTGAACTCGTACTTCTTGTGAAACTGCCTGGAGTTCTCTTTGACCTCCATGGGCGGGGGATTCATAATCCGGTCCACGGCCGTCGCACCGGGGACGGTCGCGCAGCCGTTGTCGTAGCCGAAGAAGGTGTTGTTGAAGATCCGGTTGTGCGTAACGTAGCCGGCCTCGATGCCCTCGCCGTCCCAGAAGCCCCCACCGCTCTTCTTCTCATGCCACCCGCCCCAGGATCCACCCCAGCGCATGTTCATGCCCTTCCCCCCCGCCCGAGCATCCGGGCAGTCGGGATGGGGCTCCTCGAGGCGCGGGTTGTGGAAGAGGTTCCGCCGAACGATCCCGTTCTGGCCCGAGTATTGCATGGCGGATGGCTGCCCACCCCGATTGGGACGGAACGGATGATAGCCGTAGAAGTTGTGCTCGAAGAGGTTGTACTTGGTGCTGTCGTAGGCCGGCTCGGGCATGTAGGCGGGATTGTCCGGGGTGCGCTTGTCGGCCTTCACATCGTAGACCTCGACCAGCTTCTCGGCCCGCGTGTTGCGGTAGTAGGAGTTGGTGAAGTGGTTGCCGCGGATCACGTTGAAGTTGCCGCCGCGGATGGCGAGCAGGCAGTGCGCTGCCACGGCGAACGAGTTGCCCTGCACCAGGTTGTAATTGCTGCTGTTCAGGATCAGACAGTCGAAGGCGGAGTTGCGGAAGCTGCAGCCCAGGAAACGGCCGTAGTGGCACTCGATCATCTTGACCGAGCCCTTGCCCTGGTTGTGCCCATCGAGGAACACGCAGTCCCGGAAGCTGATGTGCGAGCAGTTGCGCCCGTAGACCCAGCCCTCCACATCCCTGATCGTCAAGCCCTCAATGGCGATGTGGCTCACGCCTTTGAGGGTGATGGTCCCGCGGCCGATGGAGAACTCCTCGGAGGGGTAGTTCCGGCCCTGCTCGCCGAGCACGACCTCCTCGCCCTCGTGCGCCCTGAACGTGATGGGCCGGCCGGGCCGACCCGAGTGCTTGGGCCACAGAACGTCATTCTCCTGCTTGCTCGTGGCGGTGCTGTACACGCCGCCACGAATGACCACGATGTCGCCCGCTTCGGCCCGATCGGCCGCCTCCACGATCGTGTTGTAGGCGTTGCCGTCCCTGCCGGAGTCATCACGCCTCGCAATGGAATAGCTGCCCGTGATGTCGGCGGGCAGCTGGCCATCCACGAAGATGGTGGCGGCATCGAGCATGCCGGCGCCCAGCCAGACAGAGAGAAGTACAGCCGCGGTGTAGGCAGTAGCCCCCGCTCCGGTCCGTTTCATCTCGCACCTCTGCCATCGCCGAGGCCCACTGCACGTTCCGCAGGGACACAGTGGGCCTCCGGCTCAACACACGATACAGTCACGATGCGGTACGAAGGGCAGTCTCTCCCGGAGCGACGCCCCGCGTGTCTAGCCCTTCACCGCCACGGGCTGTCCCAACCTGGCGGACTCCCAGACCGCCTCGCTGAGCTGGATCACCCGCAGGCCGCACTCGGCCGGGACCTCGACCTCCTCCTTGCCGAGGATGGCCGCGATGAAGTTGTGGTCCGGTGAGGCCGGGCCCTTGGGCAACTCCTTGTCCGAGATCGCCCGAGGCTCGGGATCCCACACTGTCAGTTCTGGCTTGCCCGTGCCCGTGATGGCGAGGTACCCGTTCTTGCCCCAGATGTACTCGCCCTCGTCCATGCCCTTGATCTCGGCCTCGCCAACGACGGAGATGTTGCCGACGGCGCCGTTGGTGAACTTGATGGACACGGCGCTGAGGATGTCCACCCGGGCGCCGCGGTTCTCGATGTAGGCGAACACTTCCTCAGGCACCAGATCGGTGATCCAGAGGAGGATGTCCACGAGATGGCTGCCGGAGTCGTTGAGCTGCCCGCCGCCGGAGAGATCGGGATCGGCGCGCCACGTCTTCGCCCGCTGCTCGTGCCACCAGTTCTGGCACTGGAACGCCGAGATGAAGTGGATGGGCCCCATCTTGCCGGACTGGCAGTACTCCCGCGCGAAGCGGAAGGGCGCTTGGAAGTGCCGCTGGTAGGCCACCTCCACGACCTTCCCGGACTTGTCCCGCAGCTCGATGACCTTCTTGGCGTCCTCCACGGTGCACACCATGGGCTTCTCAACGAGCACGTGGAGGTCGTGCGCGATGGAGTCCTCGATCTGCTTCATGTGGGTCGTGTGGGGCGTGGAGATCACCACGGCGTCCATCTCGACGGCGTCCAGCATCTTCTCGTGCTCGGCGAAGGTGGGGATGCCTTTCAGGTCTGCGGCGGCCTCGAGGAAGCGCCCGAGTGCGTCTTTGCTCGGCTCAGTGACGGCAACGATCTCGACCTCGGGGATCTTGGAGAGCCGCCCGACAGCATGAGCCCGCATGTTCCCCCCGCCGCCGATCAGGCCGGTTCGGATCTTCTCATCTGCCATTGCTACGTGTCTCCTGTTCGCTCATCAGCATAGAGTGAGTGGCAGGGCCCGCGGATGCCCATGCCGACGCAAAACACGCGCACAGTTCTCTCAAGAACGGCAGCTTCCTTGTGGCGACGGAAAAAAGGTGGGCGGCCCACTGGCAGCTACTTCCGCTCCACCAGCAGCAGCCAGTCGCCGGCGCCGGGCGCGGTGAGCGTGGACCTGCCGCCGCCGATGTCCCCGATCGGGGTCCACTCCCCGGTGCCCGGATCGAACCACTTCACTGAGAACCCGCCCGCCGGCAATTGCAGCCCCATTGAGGGAGTCGCCTCGCTCTCGTCGTCGGTCTCGGGCGTGGAGCCGGTTGGGTTTGCGACGTAGACGATGTACGTATACCGGTCGTGCGCGCACTTCCACTGCAGCGGGTCGGCCCCGACGAGGGCGTCATCAGGCTGCATGTTCACCAGCGTCAGCCCGGTATCGGCGAAGAACTTGTGAATGTGGACGAAGTCATGCGCGCCCTGCGCCAGCTTCCCGGCCGCGCAGGCATCGTAGTACCCCTGAACGCCGCGCAGCTCGCCATCGTAGGGCTCGTATGTGCGCAGCCCGCCGTACGTCGTGTGCCCGCCCGAGAGCAGACAGCCCCACATCAGGCGCCGGAAGAAGTAGCGCGGGTGCTTCGGCTCCCGGTACCGTTCGTACCGGTCCTCGTCCACCACCACTGGCGCGTCGGCCTTCTCCCGGTACTCCAGAATGATCTCGCCGTGCACCTGGTCAATGTCCTCAACCATGACCATATCAGACCAGGGCTCGTCCACGAATGCATAGCCAGTGAACCGCGACTGGTGATTGGTCAGCAGCGTGCCCCACGGCTCGCGCGCCGCCATGTCCGTGGCGATCTGGGCGATGGTGGTGTAGAGCACCCGCCTTCCCCGCATCTCCCCTCCCTTCACGATCTCGCGGTCGTTGGAGACGCACCAGTGGACGTTGGGGAACGCGGAGAAGCGGGCCTGGGCATACTCCGCGATGAGCCTCGACGCCGCGTCCCCGGCTCCGTACCGGCGGAGCTCCTCGTGGTCCTCGCCGTACGGAATGAGCTTGAGGATGATGTCCGGGTGGTTGTCGAGGGCGTACGTGACGCGCCGGTCAATCTCCTGCCAATAGGCGAGATTGAGCTCGGTGCGGTCGTTGGCGAAGAGCACCTGGACGTCGCTCCGCCCCTGACAGAACCACGTCCGGATCTTGGTGGCGCCCATGCGGGCCGCCTGGTCGATGTACTCTCGCCACCGGGGCTCCGTGGCGACGACGTACCGGTATCCGGTGTCGCCGATGTGCAGGAACCAGTCGCCGTTCTCGTAAGCGAACTGGTGCGGATCGCCCGGATGCCGCCGCAGCTTGCCCTTGAGGGCTGAGGCCACGACCTCGAACGCGCCCGACTTGCCATCGAGGCCCGGGTTGCCCGATGACGAGCGCCACTTCCACTGCCCGACATGGTCGCAGTACGCCCGCGCCTTGAACGCCTTGCCCCCATCGTAGAAGCCGTCAACCGTCACCCGCGAACCGTCCGGCCGGGTGAACGTGACGTCCAGCGTGACCTCGGCGTACGGATTGCCGAACGCCCCCGAGGCGGCGAGCGCGACCTCGTACACGCCGCGATGGGGCGCCCGGCCGCTGTTGCTCACGAGATTCCTGCCGGCATGGGCGGACGATAGTGCCATGACGCACGCGATGCCTGCCAGCATCGCCGTGGGCTCCTTCCTGGTGAAGGCCATAGTGCATTCACTCCGCGACGAGGCCCGACCCGGCCTCTACAGCCGATCCCTGACAGAGTCCGACGGCGACATGGTTCTGCCTCTGCCAGCCGAAGGCCTACTCGACCTCGCGCCGCGCCCGTGCCTTCTCGGGATCCATCTCGATGCCGAGGCCTGGCGCCTCCGGCCGGTGGATTGCGCCCGAGGAGGAACACCGGCATCTCGCGGCGCACAATGCCCGTGGATCGACACGGTGCTCTTCAGACCGAATCTGGTCTGCCGGCCGCTCGCCGGTCACTTCGACCAGCCCAATGTCAGCTATCTTCATGTTATTGCCTCGGACCTCGCGGCTCACGAGACCATAGATTCGGCGCCGATGGACGGTGCCCTTCGGATCCGCAAACGCATAGGAGGCGCCCTTGCCGCAACCGGCTGAGACGGAGGCGGGCTGCGCTATGACCGAACGCATGAGCTTCGCCGGGCTGCTGGAGTTCTACGAGAATCACCTGCGCGGTCAGGTGATGCCCTTCTGGACGACGCACTGCATCGATTGGGAACATGGCGGCATCAGCAACTGCGTGGCGGACGATGGCGCCATGCACTCCACCGACAAGTACGTGTGGTCGCAGGGGCGCGCGCTGTGGACCTTCTCGGCGCTGTATAGCGACTTCGACCAGGACCCTCAGTGGCTGGGGATCGCCGACAACGTCGCCGGCTTCCTCATGCGGCATGGGCGGGATCATGACGGTGCGTGGGCGTTCTGCCTGGACGCCGACGGCAGCGTGGCCGAGCCGCCCAAGAGCGTGTACGTGGACGCCTTCGTGATGTACGGTCTCACGGAGTACGCCCGGGCTACAGGCAACCCGGAGGCCATCGAGATCGCCGAGCAGACCTTCCGTCGGACCAGCCCCATGCTGCGGGACCACACGACACTGCCCACGGAGCCACTGCCCATCCCCGACGGACTGCAGTCCCATGGGCCCTCAATGATCTTCGCCCTTGTGTACCACGACCTGGGAGTCCTGACGCGGAACGAGGAGATCATCAACCGGGCGCTCGAGCTGGCCGAGATCATCATGACGCAGCACCTCAAGCCCGAGCACAGGCTCCTGTATGAGCTGGTCCGGCCCGGGGGCGAGTTGGCCGATGGCGACCCCGGCAAGACCTTCGTGCCGGGGCACGTGATTGAGAGCATGTGGTTTATGGAGCGCATCTACCGGCACCATGACAGAAGGGATCGCGTCGCTGAGGCCATGGATGCCATCCGCTGGCATCTGGAGAAGGGCTGGGACGAGGAGTACGGCGGGATCCTCCTCGCCTGCCACACGGAGGGCGGCACGCCGCTGTGGAACCAGCCGGACGCCAAGTGCTGGTGGCCGCACACGGAGGCGCTGTACGCGCTGCTCCGTGCCCACGCCGTGACGGGTGAGTCGTGGTGCATGGACTGGTACTGGCGCGTCCACGACTACACGTTCGCGGCGTTCCCCAACCGCGAGCACGGCGACTGGCACCAGAACCTGGACCGGCGCGGCAATCCCATCCCTGTGGTGCTCGGCCTGACGGTGAAGGACCCGTTCCACCTGCCGCGGGCGCTCATCTACTCCATCGCGACGCTGAGAAACCTGGCGGCAGAACGATGCAGCTCATCAGCTACATAGCCCCCGGAGCCCCAGCCACCCGCCGGCCGGCCACCGGGGACGAGCCATTCCTCCGGCCGGAGATCGGCTTCACGCCCAGCTGGTACCACGAGGCCCTCGACATCGACTTCGGCGAGCGCTGGCACACGGACCCCGCGCAGCGGCGCGATGCCATCGTGCTGATGGGGCGGGAGCTGCGGCGGCGGTTCGCAGGAGTGAGCATCGGCTGGGTCGACGATCCCGACCAGCCCAGCGATCTGCTCACCGGCGCCTTCGGCGCGTGCTGTGTTGCCGCCGCCTACGGCGTTCCCATCATCTATGCGCCCGACAAGTGGCCGGCCTCGGCCCCGCCGCGCCTCGCTGATGAGGAAGTCGATGCGCTGGAGCCGCCGAGCCTGGACCACAATCCCTTCTTCGACGCCCTCATGGAGCAGGTCGAGTGGATCGCCCGCCGGAACGGCCGCATCGAGGGCTACCTGAACTGGCAGGGCGTGCTGAACAACGCGTATCGCCTGCGGGGCGAGGACGTGTTCGCTGACATGGCGCTGGCCCCGGAGCGGGCGGGGCGCCTGTTCGAGTGTGTCACGACGACGATGATCGACGCGGCGCGGCGGCTGTACGCGCGGCAGCGCGAGAGCGGCGTGGATGTTCGCCATTTCACCATCAGCAACTGCCTGGTGAACATGGTCTCGCCCGACCAGTACAGAGACCTCCTGCTTCCCTGCGATCGTCGCATCGCCGAGCAGTTCGACGCCATAGGAATCCACAACTGCGCGTGGAACGCCGACGCATACAATCCGTCCTATGCCATCATTCCTGCGGTCGCCTACATCGACATGGGGTTCGAGTCGGACCTGGCGGCGGCGAAGAAGGCATTCCCGCATGCACGCAGGGCCATCATGTACCCGCCGACCGCCGTGGCGCGGAGGTCGCTGACGGACATACGCGGCGATCTCGAGCGCATAGCGCACGACTACGGTCCCTGCGACGTCGTCTTCGCCGACGTGGAATGGGGAACGCCTGACGAGCGCATACTCGCGCTCGTGGATCTGTGCAGCGAGTTCTCGCAGGCGTCCGAAAGCACAGGAGGATAGCATGACCTACTGGATTGCCGCACTTGCGCTCGGCTGTGCGCTGGCTGCCGCCGGGGTCGAGATGCCGACCGCGAAGGAACACACCAACTCCCTTGGCATGCGCCTGGTGCGCATCGAGCCGGGCAGCTTCACGATGGGAGTCGGCGAGACGCCGCTGCCCGACGAGGTGGCCGGAAAGCCGCACCGCAGCCAGGGCGACTTCGACGAGCGGCCGGTGCACGCGGTCACCATCCGCAGGCCCTTCTACATGGGCGTGCACGAGGTGACGAATGCCCAGTACGAGCAGTTCGACCCGAAGCATCGGCGGCTCCGCGGGA
>JASFTE010000072.1:0-11574 GCA_050114035.1 Armatimonadota bacterium
TCCATTGCTACCCTCCTCGGCCGCCCCACCAACAGCGGGGCGGGGGGTTCTGCCTACCGAGGAGGGTACTATCTTCTCTCTCTACCGACAATCTCTACACGCACCCTTCCTCCTTCTGCGCGTCATGGCGTGAGAGACGACTGAGCGGGAACGGAACCAGGCGGCGGGACGTTGAGGGAGGCACAGGCGCGGAGGTCCGCGCCGGTCCGCAATGACTGGGCTCGGAACGTGGCGACGACTGGGGTGCGTCCTGGCGTGCGTGTACCTGGCGCTCGCAGGGCTGGCCCCAGCCTTCCACACACACGGCTCCAGCTCGGCGCATCCTCAGTGCAGTCATGACGGGCACGTGGCGCATCAGGAGCAGCTCGATGCGGCCGGGTGCCCCGTCTGCGCGTTCCTCAGCACCTCCCAGGCAGACGGTGTGGGCGACGCGGCCGTGCTCGGTCCCGAGGTTGGGCCGGTCCGCGTCGTAGAGGCATCTTGCTTCCCCGCAACGCCTCCGCTGGCCACCCCCTTCGACGCAAGAGCCCCTCCCTTCGGCTAAGAGACTCCCCAACAGGACGCCTGCGGTACGGACGGCTTCAGTCTGGTTCTCCCCGCGCAGCGCGCGGAGAGAGCCTCTGTGTTCGGAGAGGAGGAGTTCATTTGCGGATTGTCCGAGGCATGTATGTCCGTGTTCTCCCGGTGGTGATGGCCCTGGCGCCAGTCGGCCTGCTTGCGCGGGCGAGCGTGGCCGGGGAGTCGGCCGACCTGGGGGCTACCGTCGAGCAGCTCCAACAGAAGCAGGAGCAGCTCCAGGCGGAGAATGCCGACTTGCAGCGGCAGATCAACGAGCTGCGGCAGCAGCTCGGCGCGCTCCTCGCTGGCGAGGAAGCGCCGGCCGAGGCCTCGGGAGCCGATGAGCTCGAGGCGATCCGGCGCGCGGCGGCCGCGGCCGTCGGCGAGGCGGGGGAGGCGGTAGCAGAGGAGCCCGAGGACGTGGAGTTTGAGGCCAAAGGGCTGGCTCTCCAAGCGCTCAACCCCGAGATCAGTGTCACGGGCGACATGGTGAATTCATACTGGACGAAGAAGAGCACGCGCCAGCG
The DNA here is from genome assembly GCA_050114035.1 of Armatimonadota bacterium. GTDB lineage: Bacteria > Armatimonadota > Zipacnadia > JAUWAU01 > JAUWAU01 > JAUWAU01. The sequence continues at coordinate 1,086 of JASFTE010000072.1, forward strand.
CTCGGACTTCAACTTCCGCGGCCTCGGGCTGCACCTTGAGTCGTATCTGGACCCCTACACCCGCTTCAAGGCGGCCGCCAGCGCCAACAAGGGCGGCGCGCACCTGGGGGAGGCATATTTCACTCGGTTCGGCGTCATGGAAGACGTGAACCTGACGCTGGGCAAGTTCCGCCAGCAATTCGGCGTCGTCAACCGCTGGCATAAGCACGCCCTCGACCAGTCCGACTTCCCGCTGCCGCTGCGGTCCGTCTTCGGCCCGGGCGGGCTGAACCAGACGGGTGCGTCGCTGGTGTGGAACATGCCGAAGCTGGGGAAGGCGGCACAGGAGCTGACCGTGCAGGTCACGGATGGGGAGAACCCTCGGATCTTTGGCGCGAACACGCGCAACTTCCCCTCGATGCTGCTTCGGTACAAGAACTTCCGTGACGTCACCAAGGACAGCTACGTCGAGTTCGGCCTCACGGCGCTGGCCGGCAAGAACGATTCCTGGCCGGTGCAAGCGGGAAGCACGGCCGCGGGGGGCCGACAGGCGGACGGCGAGGACTTCGTGAGACAGCGGCGCAACCGCTGGGCCCGGGTCTACGGCGCCGACCTCACGGTGCTGTGGGAGCCCACCGAGCGCATGCGCTACCGCAACTTCCTCGCGCGGACCGAAGCCTACTGGGCGCGCAAGGGCATCCTGGCGCCCGACGGCTCGGGCAGCGACACGCTGAGTGCCTGGGGCATCTACACTGACCTGCAGTCCAAGATCTCGCGCACGGTCGATCTCGGTCTGCGGACGGACTTCTTCAAGCCCGACACGAAGTCGTACGCCGACATCGAGGGTGCCAACATCTCCCCGCTGGCCGTCACCGGGAAGCACCCGAGCCGGTGGCTGCTCGCCCCCTACGTCACCTGGTGGCAGAGCCCGTGGGTGAAGTATCGCTTGGAATACAACCACGAGTTCGGCAGCAACACAGGGCCCTCGGAGAGCCGCTTCATATTCCAGACCGTGTTCGCCGCCGGGCCGCACAAGCACGAACGCTATTGATGTCGTGCTGACAGGAGGAATACCGTTGACGAGATACTGGCTACTGGCCGCGTTGATACTGGCTTTCACAGCGACCACGTGCAGCGCTGCACCGCTGCGGGTGGTAACGACCATACCTGACTACAGCTACATCGCGCAGCGCATCGGCGGTGACCGGGTCACCTGCTCACACATCGTGCTGGGTGATCAGGACGCGCACTTCATCCGCCCCAAGCCGTCCTTCGTGAACCTGGTGGCCAGCGCGAAGGTGCTCGTCGCGACGGGACTGGACCTGGAGCTATGGCTGCCCACGGTGGTGGACAAATCGGGCAACCGGCACGTGCGCAGCGGACAGACCGGGTACGTCGCTGGCTCGCACGGCATGCGGCTGCTGGAGAAGCCGGCTGTACTGTCCAAGGTCGAGGGCGGCCTGCACATCCACGGCAACCCGCACGTCACGTGCAGCCCGGTCATGATGAAGCGTGCCGCCCGCAACATCGCCATCGGCCTCATCAAGAACGACCCGGCGGGCAAGGCGACGTACCAGAGCAACCTCTCGTCGCTGCTTGCCGAGATGGACAGGCGAACCTTCGGTGACACGCTGGTGAAGCTGCTCGGCGGCGATCAGCTCTGCAAGATGGCGGAACAGGGCAAGCTGCACAGCTTCCTGCAGAGCCAGAAGTACAGGGGCAAGCCGCTCAGCAGTTACGCCGGGGGATGGCTGCGCAAGATGCTGCCGCTCCGTGGGACGTCCATCTGCACGTACCACAAGAACTGGGTGTACTTCCTGCACCTGTTCGGCATGAAAGAGGCCGGCACCGTTGAGCCCAAGCCCGGCATCCCGCCGTCGGCGAAGCACGTGGCGCAGCTCATCAACCTGATGAAGCAGCGCAACATCAAGATCATCCTCGCGGCCAACTACTTCGACGAGAGCAAGGTGCGCAGCGTCGCCACCAAGGTGGGCGCGCGGCCGGTCATCGTGCCGCTGTACGTTGGCGGCGCACCGGGCACCGAGGACTACTTCAAGCTGGTGGATCACTGGGTGAACAGTCTGACAGACGCGGCGAAGAGGGTGGGGCTGTACAGCTAGCTTGCCCGAGCCGGGCGAGGGAAGGGAACACGAGCCAAGCGCCATGGACCCTGCATCCGTCGTGCTCATCGTCCTGCCGGCCTTCTGTCTGTGCATCGTGCTGGTGGGCCTGCTCTCGTACCTGGGCCTGCACGTGATCAAGCGCGAGATCATCTTCGTTGACCTGGCGCTGGCGCAGATCGCCGCCCTGGGCACGCTCATCGGCTTCGTGTTTGGCATCTCGCTGCACACGCCGGCATCCTACTGGTTCTCTGTCGCTCTCACGGCCATCGCCGCCGTGGTCTTCACGCTATGCCGGTTCCGGGAGAGCCGCGTACCGCAGGAGGCCGTCATCGGTCTGACGTACGCCATCGCGGCGGCCATCGCCATCCTGCTCATTGACAAGGCGCCCCACGGTGCGGAGCACGTCAAGGAGATCCTCACCGGCTCGATCCTGTGGGTCAAGTGGCGCACCATCGGCGTGACGGCGGTGGCGTATGCCGCCGTGGGGATCTTCCACTACGTGTTCCGCGACAAGTTCCTGCTCATCTCCGAGTCGCCGCAGGAAGCAGAGGCCGCCGGAATCAACATCCGGCTGTGGGACTTCCTGTTCTATCTCTCCTTCGGCGTCGTCATCACGCTCTCGGTCAATGTGGCGGGCGTGCTCCTGGTGTTCGTATTCCTCGTGGCGCCGGCCGTCATGGCTCTGGCGATCACAGACCGCCTGTTCCACCAGGTGCTGTTCGGCTGGCTGCTGGGGCTGTTCGCCACCGGCGCCGGCCTGTTCGGCTCGTACGTCCTGAACCTGCCTGCCGGCCCGGGCGTGGTCGCGGCGTATGCGGTTGCCCTGATGGTGGTCGCGGCCATCGTCTTCAACGCGCGCGCTCCGGACCGCGCTGCCGCCCTGAGAACAACGGCGGCGACGGCGGCCTTCTTTGTGGTCGCCTTCGGCCTCCTGTTCACGGCCGGGCATCTCCTGGGCCGCGGAAGCAGGGGGGCGACGCATCTGCATGCGGTACCGCATGAGGACCTCCAAGGCGGAGCCGTGGAGGAGGGCCACGAAGGGCACGAGGCCCTGACCGCACAGTCGGGGGCCGACGGCGAATTGACCGAGGAGGAGCTGGCCGAGAAGCTCGCGGCGGTGGAGTCGGCCGACGAGGTCCGGCAGCTCTTTGGTGAGGTCACGGCGCCCGAGGCCCGGCCCGCCATCGTGTCGCGTGCTCTGGAGATCGATCCCGGCGTTGGCGCGGGCCTCGCCATCGAGCTTCTGCGAACGGACCCGCCGCTGTTCTACCGGCAGATGGTCATCGATGCACTGAGCGAGGCAATGGGTGAGCGGGTGGGTTTCGATGCGTCGCAGCCGTTTGCCGCGGCGGACAATCAGCGCGCGGCGGCGGCCGTGGCAGAGCGCTACGAGCTGCAGGGGGACTTCTGATCAGGTGCGGCGCGGGGCGGCAGCGCCTAGCTCTTGCCCTGCGCCGCCTTGATGACGCTCTGCTTGTCCCGCTCCAGCTTCGCCCGCATGTCGGCAGTCTCCGTCGTGAGCTGCTCCTGGAGCTTCATGGCGGTCTCGGCATCGCCGGCCTCGAGGGCGTTCTGAGCTTCCGCCTCCAGCACGATCTTGCGTTCGGCGATCTGCGCCTCGTACGTGTCGGTGATCTGCCTGATCTTCGCCTTCTGGGCCTTGGTGAGCTTCAGGTCCGTGTCGAGGCCCTCCTGCTTGAGCCGCTCCATGGCGGCCTCGTAGGCACTTCGCATGGTCGCTTCCTCCGATTCGGCGGTCGAGTCGCCCTCTGGCGGCGCGCAACCCGGCAAAGGCGAGCCAGGCTCCACACCAACCTGACTTCGACCGCCGATGCTGCCATTCCTGCGTCGCGGGCCCGCCACCGCACGCAGGACAATGGCCGCGCCGGCACGAAGACCGCCTGAGCCCACTGGGAGGCACGTTCCGCGCCCCAGTGGGCTGGTGCGAGAATGAGCACTGCGATAGCCGACGGCTCCATGCTCACCCTCGGCGCGATAGGGTTCTCGGCTGCAGTCGCCATCGGCCTCGGCCCGACCGCACGCGCCGCCGATGTCATCGTCGTCGAGGGCACCTACGTGGCCGAGCAGACTCCGAGCGAAGCTGCCGGTGTGCGGCGCTTCATGGAGACGGTCACGTCCCCATTGACCGCGGCCGGCATCGAGTACGATACCTCGAACGACGCGGCCGTCGAGCACGACGGTGCGCTGGAGGGCCACAAGCTCGCCGTCTTCCCCTACAACAGCGGCATGTCCGCGGGGGAAGTCGAGGCCATCGCACGGTTCGTCGAGGGGGGCGGCAAGATCATCCTCTTCTACGGCCTGCCGCCGCGGCTCGCGGCGCTGCTGGGCATACGGAGCACCGGCTACGTTGGCGGCGAGGAGGGGCGGCGGCTGTTCCAGACGGTGCAGTTCGCCGATGGCCCCGTGCGCGGCCTGCCGCCGCGGATGCAGCAGGGCTCCTGGAACATCACCTCCTTCGAGGCGCTGCCCGACGGGGCCGCGGTCATCGGCCGGTGGATCGACGCCGATGGCAACGACACGGGCTACGCGGCCGTGTCCGTGAACGCCAACGGCGCCATGATGAACCACGTGCTCACGAGCACGGACGCAACCGCCAAGTCCCGCTTCATGCTGGCCGTCGTGGGGCACTTCCTGCCCGGCGTGTGGGCGCGGGCGGCGGAGAAGGCCATCGCCGCGAGCGAGAGCATCGGCCGGTTCGACACCATCACCGACCTGAGCGCCTTTGCCGCGAGCCGAGGTCGCCTCGATGCAATGCGGGCCTCCGTGGAGCAGGCCGAGGCGCTGCGCACGGAGGCGCAGACGCTGCTGGCGGGCGAGCGCTACCCGGAGGCCATCGCCAGGGCGACGGAGGCCAAGCAGGCGCTGGAGGAGGCGTACCCGGCTCTGTATCCGCCGCGCGCGGGCGAGATGCGGGCCATGTGGTGCCACAGCCCGTTCCGCGTGGCCGACTGGGACCAGGCGTGTCGGCACCTGCGCGACTGCGGGTTCAACGCCGTCATCCTCAACCTGTGCAATGCCGGCATCGCGTATTACCCCTCGGAGTACCTCAAGACCGAAGAGCGCGCCGCGGAGGAGGGCGATCAGATTCTCCGCGTCCTGGCGAGCTGCCGGCGGTACGGCATCGAGCTCCACGTGTGGCGGGTGAACTGGCGCGTCAGCCACAACGCTGAGAAGCTGCAGCGCATCCAGGACGAGGGCATCTGCGGTGTGAGTTACAGGGGCGAGAAGGGGCAATGGCTCTGCCCCTCGTGGCCGCAGAACCACCAGCACGAAGTGGACGCGATGCTCGAGATCGTGCGGAACTACGACGTGGACGGCATCCACTTCGACTACATCCGGTACGCCAACTCGGATTACTGCTACTGCGACCGCTGCCGGGAGGTGTTCGGGAGACGCATCCGCAAGCGCCACGGGTCGGGCTTCGGGTGAGGATCGAGACGCTGCGGCCGCTCCGGAGGAGCGCCATCGAAGATCAAGAACTGGCCCGAGGACGTCCGCGAGGGCCCGCTGCGCGAGTGCTACCTGCAGTTCCGGCGCGACAACATCACGTCCCTGGTCCGGGAGGTGTCCGAGAAGTCGCGCAAGCTGAAGCCCTGGGTCAAGGTCTCCGCCGCGGTGTTCGGCAACTGGCCCCGCGCACGCGTCAGCATTGGGCAAGACGCCAAGCTGTGGGTGGAGGAGGGTTACCTGGACTTCGTCTGCCCCATGAACTACACCAACGACACCGCCTACTTCCGTCGACTCGTGGATGCGCAGGTGGACGCCGTCGGCGGGCAGATACCCCTGTACGCGGGCATCGGAGTGTGGCGTCATCAGTCCGTGGCTACCTTCGCCGACCAGATCGCCGTCGCGCGGGAGCTGGGGGCCGACGGGTTCGTGGGCTTCTGCTACGAAGTCTCCACCGTCCAGGACCACATCACGGCGACCGGGCGGGCCACCACCCGCGAGCAGACGTACATGCCGCACTGGGCGCCGAAGGCGAGCTTCCGCCTCCCCCGCGGCATAGACAAGCAGCACGCGACGACGTACCCCGTCGGGCGGAAGCTGAGGCCGCGGGTGAGACTGACGACCCAGAGCACGCTGGAGCAACCCGTGCAGCGCGCGTCGGCGACGCTGGCGCTGCGGGATGCGGCCGGGAATGTGCTGGCCGAGCTCGCCCGGCTCGAGGCCAGTCGGCGGTTGGCTGCGCGGCGCCCGAGGCTCACGGTCCCCGCCGGGCGCTCTCGGCTGGTGCTCGACGGCGAGATCGAGCTGGCGGACGGGTCGTCGCGCCGGTTCGTGAAGCGCAGCCCCGTCATCGTCGGGCTCTCCGAGAGCGAGATCAAGGAGCGAAAGGGCATCGAGGAGCCACCGCAGATCGAGGGGCCGGGTATGAAGGTCGGCGTGGTGGGCGGCGGCTACGGGAGCGGAGCGATCATCGAGGCGCTGGCGGGCGTGGCCGACGTCGTGCCCTTCGAGCTCAAGCGCCTGTCGCCGGACTTCCTCAGAGCGTGCGACGTGCTCATCCTGGCGCAGCTCAAAGACCCGGAGCCGTTGACCGACGCCGCGGTGAGGGGCATTCGGCGATGGGTGCGCGCCGGCGGGCGCATCCTGCTCACGCACGATGCCGTGGGCTACCGCCGGCATCCCGTGATCTTCCCCGATGTGTCTTCCGGCATCGGCATTGCCGCGTCGCGCGCGGTGACCGTGGTCGCCGCTCATCCCGTCACGGAGGGCCTGTCGGCGGGCGAATCGTTTGAGCACAGTTACTACGACCACGTCCAGCTTCGCGCGGGCGGGGATGCCGTGGTGCTGGTGCGAGACTCGGGGGAGGACGAGGCGAAGCCTGTTGTTGTGGCCGCGCAGCTCGGCAAGGGCAAGGTAGTCGCCCTCGGCCTCGTCACGGGGCTGGCCGACGGCGACCGGGAGGTCCGGCCGAGGGGCGGCGAGCTGTTACTGCTGCGGAGCGCCGTCCGCTGGCTGGGCGAGTGACACGGCCGCACTGTGAAGCGCGCAATACACTAACTCGGGATATGTCCGCTACAATCGTGCTCGCGCACCCGGCAAGGCCGTGTGAGAGCACCGCCAGGGAGTATCGAGATGGCTGATTTGACCACCGAGTTCATCGGGTTGACGCTGAAGTCGCCACTGATCGTGGCATCGAGCGGGCTGAGTCAGGACGCCGAGGGCGTGAAGCGGGCGGAGGACAACGGCGCGGCGGCCGTGGTCATGAAGGCGCTGTTCGACGAAGAGGTCGCCCGTATAGCGCCATCGCCCCGGTTCGCCGTCTTCAACCGGCCCCTGGGCGAGCGCGACACGTTCACGTTCTACTCGTACGAGCAGGCGAGCACGCAAGGCCCCGAGGGATATGCGGAGGAGATCCGGCGGGCCAAAGAGATGTGCTCCATCCCGGTCATCGCCAACGTCAACTGCACGGAGCCCGGGAACTGGCCCGCCTACGTGGATGCGTGCCTGGAGGCGGGCGCCGACGCCATCGAGATGAACGTGTCCTGCCCGCACCATTCCGTCGCCTTCCTCGGCATCGACGTGGAGAACACCGTCATCGATGTGGTGAACCAGGTCCGCGCCCATACCTCGGCCCCCATCATGGTGAAGCTGACGCCGCAGCTCACGTCGCCCATCAACATGGTGAAGCGCGTGGAGGAGACCGGCGCGGATGCCGTGACGATCTTCAACCGCTTCACGGGGCTGGAGATAGACGTGGACGCGCGGCGGCCGATCATGCACGAGGGCTACGCCGGGCATGGCGGGCCGTGGGCGAAGAACTACGTGCTGCGCTGGATCTCGGCCATGGCGCCGGAGGTGGACATCCAGATCAGCGCCAGCGGCGGCGTGGCCGACGGCACCGACGCGGTCGCCTTCCTGCTCGCGGGCGCCCAGGCCGTGCAGGTGTGCACGGCCATGTACTTCCAGGGCTACGAGGTGTTCAAGCGGCTCACGCGCGAGCTCACCGAGTACATGGAGCGGCACGAGATCGCCTCGGTGAACGACCTGCGCGGGCTGCTGCACGGGACCATAAAGGGCGTACACGAGGTCGATCGGCGGCAGGAGGTGGTCGCGAGCATCAAGGTGCGGGGCGTTCAGGCGTGCCACGACGCCTGCCCGCTCGAGGAGGATGCCCAGGGCTACATCAACCTCATCGCCGAGGGCAAGTACGAGGACGCCCTGGCCGTGATAAAGCGCAACCACCCGTTCCCGGGCGTGCTGGGCCGCTGCTGCCACCATCCGTGCGAGGAGGGCTGCGTGCGGCAGGACGTGGAGGAGACCCTCGCCATTGCCGCCCTGAAGCGCTTCGCCGCCGACCACGGCGACATCTATGAGGATCAGACGCCGGTGCCCCCGCCGCCGCGCGAGGAGCGCGTGGCCATCGTGGGCGCCGGACCGGCGGGACTCACGGCGGCGTACCGGCTCGCGCTCGAGGGCTTCTGCTCCACGGTGTTCGAGAAGCACCCGGTCCCGGGCGGCATGCTGGCCGTGGGCGTTCCCACGTATCGGCTGCCACGGGACGTCCTGAAGAAGGAGATCGGCGCCATCGAGCGGATGGGCGTTGAGATCCGTACGGGCGTGGAGGTGGGGAAGGACATCACCATCGAGGACCTGCGGGAGCAGGGCTACAAGGCCATCTTCCTCGGCACCGGCGCTCACGGAGGGCGTGCGCTGAACGTCCCCGGCGGGGACCTGGAGGGCGTGCTCGACGGCATGGACTTCCTGACGCGGCACAACCTGGGCAACCGGCCCGAGATCGGCCCGCGGGTGGTCGTCATCGGTGGGGGCGATGTGGCGGTGGATGCGGCGCGCACGGCGGCCCGCGTTGCCCCGTCAGTCACGATAGCCTACCGGCGGCGGCGCGAGGACATGCCGGGGCGGTGGCAGGAGCTCGACGAGGCCCTCGAAGAGGGCGTCGAGCTGTGTGAGCAGCTCTCCCCCCTGGAGGTCGTAGGGCAGAACGGCCGCATCATGGGCGTGCGGCTCGCCAGGACCGAGGCCGGCCCCCCGGGGCCCGATGGCCGCGCCACGTTCGACGTCGTCGAGGGCGAGGACATACTCATCGAGGCCGACACGGTCATTCTGGCAATCGGGCAGTTGACAGAGCTCGATTACCTGGACACAGACGAGCTCCGCGGAATCGTGAACAACGGCAACATCGAGGCGAACGAGGCCATTGGCGCGACCGCCATCTCCAATATCTTTGCCGGGGGCGATGTCGTTACGGGTCCGAGCACCCTCGTGGATGCCATGGCGGCCGGGAAGAGGGCCGCGCTGGCCATCGCCCGGTACCTCCGCGGCGAGGACGTGTCCGACGTGCCGGCCAAAGAGGAGCTGCCCGTCGTCAAGGCCGAGGACGTGGTGGAGGAGGACACGGTGCGCGTGTGCCGCCAGCGCATGCCGGAGCGGCGCCCCGATGTCCGCGTCGGCGACTTCGACGAGATAGCCCAGGGCATGCCGGAACGCCTGGCGGTGGCCGAGGCCGAGAGGTGCCTGGTCTGTGGCCCCTGCGGCGTGTGCAGCGAGTGCGCCCGGCTCTGCCCGCACCGCAGCATCCTGCACGAGGACGGGCGCATGGTGATCACGCCCGAGTGCGAGGGCTGCGGCATGTGCGTGCTACTGTGCACCCAGAGGTCCATCGAGCTTGTGCCGCGGGAGGATGATGGCGACAAGGTGCCAGAGCCCTCCTCTGGCGAGTAGCCGCCCGTCTCCTGCACTATGGCTCGTCCCCGGTGCCCTGCGCCGACCAAGGCGCAGGGCTTTGTGCTGCCTCTGCGGGGCGTCTGGCGCTACCAACGGAAACGCGCCCGGAGTGGCCTCGATTTCATGGTATAAGGCAGTGAGGGACGGGTGGATTGGCGGTGCGCCGAGCACGCGGTGGCGGTGCGCCGGTGGTGTAGCATGGCTATACGGTCCAGGACGCGACGGGGCTTCACCCTTATCGAAGTGCTCCTGGTCGTTGTTGTGGTCGCCCTCCTGGCTATGATCGTGATCCCCAGATTGATGGGCGCCGGCAGGGAGGCCAAGGAGGCCAACCTGCGGTCGACGCTGCAGCAGCTCCGCAGCTCTATTGCGCTGTTCCGCTCGCATACGGGCGGGTACCCGGCGCGTCTCTCTGATCTCCAGGCTCCCGCCGGCGTTCCGCCGGCAACGGGCCTCGACGACGCCGGCGCACCGGTGGTACTGAACGGCGGCGACTACCAGGGCCCCTACATGGCGCCCAACCGCCCCAGCATCCCCCACAACGTCATCACCGGCGGCAACGTGGAGGGAACGGACTGGATGTACACCACGAGCCCACCGCGCGTTGGCGCTGTGCATGCGGCCCCCGGCCCAGCCGTAGATGGATCGGATTACTCGACGTGGTGACGCGCCGCCCA
>JASFTE010000073.1:0-11482 GCA_050114035.1 Armatimonadota bacterium
TTGCTCAGCGTCTTGCCCAGGAGGCCGTGCTCGCCCAGGTGGAAGCCGTGATCCGCGGTGAAGAGGACGATGGTGTCGTCGAGGACGCCGAGCGATGCCATCCGCTCGATGAGCCGCCCCACCGCACGATCCACCATGCTCACCTCGCCGCAGTAGCACGCGTTGGCGATCCTGATGTCGCGCCGCGTGAGGCCCGCATCGCGCCAGTGCCAGTACGGCGGGCGCACGGTCGTGCCGTCCCACCTCGGCATGTAGCGCTCCACGTGGTGCGCCGGCGGATCCCACGGCTCGTGCGGGTCCCACATGTCAACGTAGAGGAAGAACTTCTCCTTGTAATGCCTTTCGAGCCACCGCTCGGCAGCGGCGCACGTCATGGGCGCGCAGTAGTCCTCCTCGTAGCGGCGCTCGTAGTTGGTGTCGGCGCGGTCGCCGCCCTGGCCGCGGATCCACTCGAAGTCCTGGAAGCCCCGGTCGTACCCGTAGCCCTGCCGGACGTAGAAGGGGACATCTACGACGGCCTTCGTCGTGTACCCGGCTTTCGCGAGGACCTGCGGCAGGATCACCTCGTCCCTCGGGAGCGGCGCCCAGCCCAGGTAGTTGAGCGTGAACTTGCCCGTGTACACATCCGCCCGCATGGGCATCGTCGGGAACGACGCGCAGTACGCCCGATCGAAAATCACGCAGTCCTCGGCGAACGCGTCGAGATGCGGCGTGTAGATCCACTTGTTCCCATAGCAGCCGAGATGGTCGCGTCGCAACGTGTCGGAGATGATGACGACGACGTTCATGGTGTCCTCCCTCTGTGGGGCCTATCTCACGATGCCACCAATGTCAATGAGGTGAAGCTGCCGCCCGTCCCCGCCGTGTGGCGAGTCGATCACAACGCTGCGCCCGTCGGGACTGAACCGTGGATGCGTGTCGCAGCGCCACTCGCCGCGGTACTCCGGCTGCGAGTGGAAGTGACCGAGCGGCACCCTCCTGCCCGTCGCCACGTGATAGAGATAGGGATTCTGGTTGCGCTCGCCATCGGGATAGGTGTCGTTGAGTATCCACTCGTTGCCCGGCAGGTACGTGCAATGCCCGTTCTTCGTCATGACGCCCTCGCCGACGACCTCGACCTCGCTCGTGCGGTCGCGGAACAGGTAGAAGGCCGAGCCGTGCGACGGGCGCCTCGCCCAGGCGAGGATGTGGTCGGTGTCGCGCCAGATGAAGTGCGACATGCCCCCGTAGTCGTCCACCACGTGGAGGTCCTCTCCGTCGGGCGTGGCCGTGAACATGCGCGTGCCGAAGCCGCCGCGCCCCGGCGTGCGCCAGCGATGCAGGAAGATGAACCGCGAGCCGTCGGTATTGAACAGCAGGTGGTTGAAGTAGTGCTTCGCCTCGCTCAGGTCGGCGTGGGGATTGGGGATCTTCGCCACGTCGGCGATGGAGACGATGAGGTTCTGCTCGCCGGTGTCGAGATCAACGCGGAAGACGCCCGAGCCATCGGGGGCAAGCACGTCCTCGTTCGGGTCGGGCAGCCCGGTGTAGCCATAGCCCGGGCGCATGTGGTTGACGCGGCGGAAGTCCGGCGCGACGGCGATGCGGCCGTCCGGGCTCACCGCGTAGATCGGGGCCGGCAGGGTCCGCTGCTCCCGCGTGCGCACGTCGAGGATGTGGCAGACGAACCGATCGCCCCGCCGGTCGTTCCAGATGACCTCCGTGTCCGAGCCCGGGAGCCACTGGAGCATGCAGCCCTGCTGCCAGCACCACGCGCGGCTTTCGCCCAGCTCCACCCACCGGTCGCCGTCCTGCAGATCAACCATGCCGACCTTGATGACGTCCTCCGGCTTCGGCGAGCGATGCTCGAAGTCCACCTCCATCCCGAGCACGTGCCGGCACGCGGGGTCGAACTCGAGCTTGTCGTAGTAGCCGAACCAGTGGAACTTCGGGCCGCGGGTGATGGGGCGAACGGGTGACAATTCGGGGGCCCCCTGTGCGGCAGCGCCGCGCCGGCCCGTGAAGGCCAGTGCGATGGGTGCGGCGCTCCCGAGAAACTGCCGACGAGTCAGCATGGTGTGACTCACGTGGAACTCCTCCGGATGTGAATGCGGGCGCGGCGCCGGCCCGAGGGGGAGAGTTCCCGCCCTCGTCGGAGCAAACCTGCGGGGTCAACGTTGCTCGTGGGCTGGGATGCGCGCGGCGTTGTTGACTTCGGTGATCTCCTTGGCCTCGCCGCGGACGGTGACCTCGAGGGCGCCGGTTGGCGGGAGGCCGTCGAAGGGCATAGCGACCTTCCTGTCCTCGAGATCCTCGGCGCTCTCCAGACCGGCGTGGCGCACAGACCCAAGGAGCTTGCCCTTCGGCCCCCGCACCTCGACGGTGAAGGGCCCGGTGGGCCTGCAGCCGAGATTGTGGGCGATGACGGTGAGGCGGTCGCGCTCGCGCGATGCGTCCTCGTGGCTGATGGCGAGATCGCAGCGGTCGTAGAGGGGGACGTCCTTGCGGATGCACTTGGCCTCGACGATGTAAAGCTTGTGGCTCGGCAGCGTGACCAGGATCGTCTCGTAGCGCTTGAGCTCCATCCGTCGCGCCTGGGCGGCTCCATCGATCTGGTCGTCACCGTCGGCATCCACGCCCATGCGCACCTCGTAAGTGCCGGGCGCGAGATTCCAGACGCGCAGGGCGCCGCGTTGTGGCTGCTCGTCGAAGCTGAAACCGACCCAGCGCAGGAGCTCGGGCGTGTCGTCGAGGACGAGGGCGGCGAACCTGGGCGAGAAGCCCTCGTAGCTCACCGCGAAGTGCGGCACGGTGTTGTTGCGGGCGCCGGGCATCCCGCCAAGGTACATGAAGTCGGTGAGGTTCTTGTGGATGGCGACTCGATCGCCGGATTGCTCGGTCTTCGTGTACAGGAACATCGTGTAGTACGTCTGCTTCCAGAGGAACTCGAGCGCCGGGACCAGGTGGCCTTTGTCGCGGGTGTAGTGCCATGCGGCGTACTTCTCCAGCGGCACATAGTCGCCGCAGCCGAGGGAGCGTGTGGTGCCGGTCGGATACTCGCGCTGGATGAGCCCGTCGAGCACGTCCGGAGGGCACTCCTGCAGGTTCATGATGCGCAGCCACCAGGGGTTGGTCGCCACCCGGTCGGGGCGCTTGACGTAGCGATCGTCGCGCGTCTGCTGGTAGAGGGCGAGGGGAACGCCGGAGGACTGATCGCGCAGGGAGGGCGTGCCGTCGAAGTACTCGGACACGAGCTGTGTGAGCCTGCGGTTGCCGTTGTACCACATGACGGTCAGGCCCGGGTGCATGATGAGCGGGCCGTAGCTGGACACCTCCGGCGAGTCGTGCACCTCCGTGTCGCCGAAGTCCTCGCCGCGCAGGCGGCGCTTGCCGTCCTCCGGATCGCTGAGCAGCCACCCGTCGTAGCGGCGGGCGGTGGCCATGAGGCGCTCGAAGCGCACCGGGTTGCCGTAGTCCATCAGAGCGACGTACGGCTGGACGTTGATGCCCTCCTCGTAGGCGTGCAGCGAGTCCTTGGTCCTGATGTTCAGGCCGTTGTGTATCTTGGTCTCCCAGCAGTAGTCGGCGATGCGCCGGACCGAGTGGGCGAGCTTGCCGTCAGGGTCGTAGGTCATGGCGAGGCTGAGCCAATCAGCGACCAGGTCGGTGTCATCCCCGTAGAAGTTGCCCAGCTCGCCGTTGGGCACCTGGCGCTCGTCGATCCACCAGTTGACGAAGTACAGGAACTCCTTGAGCAGCTCCTTCTGCAGCAGCGCCCAGCGCGGGACGCGGGGGTCGCGCGGCAGGTCGATTGGCAGCGAGGCCCAGTACTCCGCGTCCCTCGGGTGTGTGAACAGCATGTACCCGCGCGTCCAGCGATCGGTGGGGAAGCGCCGATGCAGGTCCCACGCCATCCGGGCGATGCCGTCGTATGGCGCGAGGGCCACGCGCAGGAACGTGTCGTCGAAGGTATTGTTGCCCCACGGGCGTGGCTCGCTCAGCGCGGCGAAGGTGTCCTTCAGGAGCCGGTGCTGCCACGCGAGGTACGACTGCTTCGCCTCGTCCATTGCCGGCCCGTGCAGCGTGACGGTGGAGCCGTCGGAGCCGCACCGGAGTCGCCCGCCCTCGCGGCTGATGAGCGTCAGCCACAGCTCGGTGTCGGCCGGCAGGATCGTCGGCGGGAACTGCAGCGTGAGGTCGAGGCGCCCCGCCGTCTCCACTCGCACGTCCACGTCCATCAACGCGCGCCACAGGTTGAACGGATCGTGCAGCCGGACGTTCACCGTATTGCCCGCCGACCAGCCGTCAACGTTGAGCGTCAGCCGCACGGCGCTCATGGGCACATCCCGCGGCTGCGCGGGGAGCATGATGTGGTGGAAGCGCAGTGGCTCGACCGCGACTTCCTTGGGTGCCGGTGTGGCACGGCTTGCCTGCCAGGCCGTGCGCTCGCCGGGGCGATACCAGTGGATCAGCCGTACGCGGTTGTCTCCGGTGACGGTCTCCGGCTGCTCGTCAGTGAGGAAGCACTTCAGGACGTCGGGGTCGGAGGGCGTCCGCCCCGGCTGCACGTCCAGCAGCGTCATGTCGTGCAGCTCGCGACGCTCCGAGCGGTAGTAGCCGCGGTCCTTCTCCGGATACACGCTCACGGCCGGCGCCGAGCACGGCTGCGGCAGGCGGTAGTTGCTGATGAAGCGCCGTCCCGTGAGCTTCGCGAGCTCCCGGGCGTCATCGGGCCTCGTCCACTCGTCGCCGACGCAGAGGCTCGCGGCGTCAATCATCCCACTCGTCCGCACCCAGTTGAACTGCTCGCCTGCGCCGAGCGTCACGTGCAGCGCCCCACCGCCCAGATACTCGTAGCCGTGGTAATGGACCGGCCACACGGAGTCCTCCCGCCCATCAACGGCCCGCCAGCCCGAGATGCGCAGCGCCCGGGCATCGGCGAGATCGACGCGACGGATCAGCGTTGGGCCACTGAGAGGGACGAAGCGATCGCGCGGCGCATCGGTCCACGAGAGATGCTCCAGCCTGTGCTCTGCCGGGGCCGGTGTCGCCATGAGCCGTATCCCGCCAAAGGTAGTGACAGTCAGGCGCCCCGACAGCGGCTTGATCCGCTCCGGCGGAAGGGCCCAGTCGAAGACGCGCACCTCATCGAACTCCGCCCCGGAGAGCAGCAGCCGTCCCGCGGACAGGTATCCCGCCTGGTACGCGCCGGTGCCCCAGTCGGATGCGCACTCCTCTCCGTCCAGGTACGCGCGCATGCCCTGAGACTCATCCCACACGAGGGCGACATGGTGCCACTCGCCGTCACTGAGCGTCGCATCGCGCAGCGCCAGCGACCTGCTGGCGTAGTTGCGATCTATCGTCGTCACGCTCTGTCGCCTGAGCCGGAGCAGGAGATGCGGCCGCGAGGTGTCATTCGACTGGCTGCTGATCTCGACCAGCGGGGTGCTCTCCGCGGCCCGCACCCAGAAGCTGAGCGTCCCGACCCGCAGGCACACGTGCCCCTGGAACTTGAAGCACGCGTTCTCCTCGCCCCGCGCCCGCCTCCGCCTCTCCGGCGTCATCTGCTCCGGCCGCAGGTCGAGCGACTTGCCCTCCCGGCCCTCCCCGTAGACGAACTCCCAGCCTTTGCGGCCCCAGTAGCTCCCGGCATAGTGCATCTCGGGGAATCCCGCGCCGGCATCAGCACGGGGGCCCTGATCGAAGGAGGCATAGAAGGTCTGCCCTCCCCGTGGAATCGGACCACGCTCGAACTCGGCGGCGCAGATGCACCGGGTGCAGAAGAGAATGAGAGGGAACGCCGGGATGAGGTGCCTGCGCATGTCGTCTCCTCCAGCGCCTGGGGGGTATGTAGGAGTATAGCAGTCCGCGTGTGGTGGCTCAAGGACTGCGACAGGGAGGGGAGCGAGGTGCAGCAGGGAAACCACCAGTGGCCATTGGCGGAGGGGAGCAACGGGGAGGGCTTCACGTGTCCGAGGGGCGGCTGACTCGACGACAGTTTCTGCGGCGGGCTGCGCCCGCACCGTTGGTGGCGGCTGCGCTTCCCTCGGCCGGGACGACGGCAAGGACGAATCCCTCGCGGAGGACAGGTGACGCCATGCAAGTCGAGATCACGCGACACGCGCTCGATCGCGTGCCACTGTCCATCATCTTCGACGACTCCACCGTGCTCGTCAACCTCAACTACTTCTGGATGCGGGACCGTGAGCTTGTGGATACGCAGGGGCGGCGCTGGGAGGACGTTCCGGTCGTGCATCCGGAGTTCTTCGTGCGCGAGTTCGCCGAGTTCTGCCTGGAGCACGGCGTGCGGGGCAAGTACAGCATCGTGCCCTGCCCGGCCGCCATCGGCCGCATTGACGAGGGGCTCCCGCTGTTGAGCAAGGCCCAGCAGGATAGCTGGCTGGACATGTGCCGCGAGCTCATCGTCCCCAACTACGATATCACGCCGGAGATGATCACGCACACGAAAGTCGTGGACCCCAAGACGCTCGAGCCCGTGGAGCCGGAGATCTGGGAGCAGTCCGAGTGGCAGACGCTCCCAACCGACAAGCCCGAGCTCGTCTCGGACTACATCGCCATTGCGTGTCAGATTCTGGTCAACGTGGGGCTGCCCTGCGAGGGCGTCACCTCCCCCGGCGGCTTCGGCGGCAGGACGCTGGACTTCTACGCCAAGGTCGCGGGCGAGGCGATCCGCAGCGTGACGGGCAGCCCGACGCCGTACTTCTTCAAGCGCGTGTCGGGCCGCGGCTCGGTGGAGACGCCCGTGTGGTATGCCGACCGCGACGCCGAGACGGCCGTCGGTGAGATCATCGCCTCCACCGGCGACTGGACCGGCTCGTGGACGGGCTATGGCGAGGTGAACGCGGACAAGTACATCACCGCCGACCTGCAGGGCGGACGCCTGCCGGAGGTCATCGACGCCGGCGACCCGGGCGTGCTCATCAGCCACTGGCAGGGCTTCTACGGCATGCACAACGAGGACCGCCGCGGCTTCAACGCCTTCAAGACTGTCGTACAGCGCCTCAAGGAGCGCGACCCCAACGGTGAGCGGACGCGGTGGCGCAAGTGCAGCGAGACCACCAACTACGCCTGCGCCCGCGAGATGGCCGAGGTGAGCGTGAACGACGGCGCCATCGAGCTTGACCTTCCCGTCCGCGTCCCCGAGCTCACCCTCCGACTCACCGGCGCGGCGGTGCGCGGCGTCTCAGTGGACGGCACGCCACTGCAGCGGGCCGACTCCCGTGCGGCATTCAGGAGCGGCACGTTCTTCACCGAGGGGGATGTCACCCTCGCGGCCTTCGACGCCACCGAACGCCGCACGAGCGTCACCGTCCAGACGTAGCTGGCTGTCCAGCCGCAACGGGCCGTTACATTGTGGCCCTCCAGCTTTTGACACACGTTTACCCCCTCGTTTCCCCCTGTTGCACGCGACGGGCAATATTAGAGGTGATATGATCATACTACGCGCTGCATTCCTGATCTGGTGGGCCTACCTCTGGATGCTCTGCTCGTAACGTCGCCACCAGAGGCCTCCGCGTCCGCCAAGGCGTAACTCCCCTTCCCACGTCCCCATTGACCCGAAGACGCCAGTGGCCTGTGGCCGTCATCAACCGCACACTCACAGCGGCGTGTTCAGCACGTGTGGATCGCGATGCTGCGGGCGGAATACAGCCTGAGTACAGGCCTGCAGTGGGCTCACTGCCGCGCGGACAGCAACGCCGTGGCCTTCGCCCAGAGGGCAGAAGCAGCACTGCCGCGCGGCCGGGCCACGTCCGTCTGGCGAGCTCGCGCCGGGCTGATCTTGTCGGCAAGGGCCTGCACGCTGGCGGCGATGGGCGTACGGGGGGCGCCCGTGACAAAGGGCTCGCCGCTGTTCACCGACGCCAGCGCCGTCTCATAGGCGTCCGGTATCTGGTGGTAGATCGGCTGCCCCGCCGCCTCCTCGAACTCATCCACCATGTACTCGTTCTGCCCACACACGCGGTTCCCGATGAGCTTGATGCGCTCGTGGTCGATGTAGTGGCCGACGACATTCTGGAGCAGTGTCAGTGTATCCCGGAGGGTGGTGAGCTCGAAGAGATTGACGACGGTCAGGAAATGTTGGCACCGGGAGATGATGTACAGGTTCGACGGGTCCAGGACGGGCGGGAGATCGAAGACGATGAACCGGTAGCGTTTCCGCAACAGGCTCAGGAGCATTGAGATGAATTCGACCGGGAGCACATCATGGCCCATGTCCGGGTCCGAGCAGCCGGCGAGCAGCCGCAGTCCCGAGTCGTGCCGCAGGAGGTACGTCTCGATGAGCTCCTCGTCCAGCTCGTCCTCCTGCGCCGCCAGATCGACGATGCTTCGCCGCGGCGCCAGATTCAGGAGCAATGCCGCGTCGCCGTATTGGCTGTAGAAATCCACGAGCACGGTCTCGTTGGGAGCGCGCTCGGCCAGCGCCACCGCGAGGTTCGTGGCGAGGGTCGTCTTGCCCACGCCCCCTTTGGCCGCACTCACGGCGATGGCCACGGGCATCTTCGTTGGGTCGGTGATCAGCGCATAGTCGCGGGTGTGTCGCCGCTCCTGCATCACGGCGATGTCGGAGATGGTCTCCAGCAGCGCCAAGCCGTCAGTGCCGGCATTGACACACGCCCGAGCGCCCACCCGCATGGCGCGCGGCGCATCGATGGGGGTCGAGTCATCCTCAAGCACGAC
Organism: Armatimonadota bacterium; assembly: GCA_050114035.1. Classification (GTDB taxonomy): domain Bacteria; phylum Armatimonadota; class Zipacnadia; order JAUWAU01; family JAUWAU01; genus JAUWAU01. The sequence continues at coordinate 8,680 of JASFTE010000073.1, forward strand.
CGTTGACACCTGGGGCGCCGCGAGGCTGATGAGCTCGCAGGTCTGGTACCCGTTCATTCCCGGCAGGTCGGACTGCACCACGCACATGGTCGGCTCCAGCTGCGTGGCCATCTGGGCCGCCTCGAGGCCGTCGCGCGCGTACCCCACGACCTCCACGAGGGGATGCGCCGAGAGCGTCTCGCGCAGCCACTCGGCCGTCGCCGTGTCGGTCTCTGTCACCACGACGCGCACCCGGTCCTGGGGGAGCAGCGCCTCCATCGCCTCGGCGGCGCCCAACGCCGGAGCTGCCTCCGCCCCGCCGTTCCCCTCGCCCAGGCCCAGCACCCGGCGCGCCGGCGGCGGGACGTGCGAGTAGAGCTGATTCACCAAACCGTCCTTCTCGGATGCCATGCGTTGGATCTCTCGAGGTCTGAGAGTGGTTGCACTCCGCGGCCACTGCTTTTGTACCGTGCGACGGCGGCGACGTACAAGGGGTTTTTCCAGCCGCGTTACGAATGCGTTACGTGAGCCACGGAGCGCCGTCAGGAGCCTCGTGCACGCGCCGAGCCGGGCGACCCGGACCCGCCCGTGTAAAAAAGCTGTAACCCGATTCGTTACTCGTGTGGTACAAGGCCATCAACCACATACCGGAGGTGCACACCAATGCTGCGAAGACTCGCCGAGCTTTGGACGGATGAAGAGGGAATGACCACGGTGGAGTACGCGCTCCTGCTCGTGCTCATCGTCACCGTCGGCATTCTCGCCTGGCAGACCATGGGCGCCAAGGTCAGTGCCAGTGTGGACAACGTCAACACGCAGTTGCCGTAACGTCGCCCGCTGCATGCCGCTGCATCTACGACTGCAGCTCTGCCGCCGCCGCTGTGCAGCACCTCTACGAAGCACCATCCACCGCAGTACCACCGACGCAACCCAGCCGTAGGCTGAATGGCACCGTTTCGCTCGTCCGTCTCAGGGAGGGTGCGACTGTATGCTCAAAGGAGGCGACTCTCAATGATCCGTAGGCTACGCGAGTTGTGGTGTGACGAGAGCGGAATGACCACGGTGGAGTATGCGCTGCTGCTCGTGCTCATCGTGACGGTCGGCATCCTGGCCTGGCAGACCATGGGCAACAAGGTCAGCGCCAGCGTGGACAACGTCAACACGACGTTCCCATAGTCGGCTGACGATCCGCGACGCGCACGCGTCGTGCGCCGGGAGAGCCGGCGCCGCACAGGAGTCCCCGCAGAATGTCTATGCTTGCGATCACGACGGCCATCATGTATCCCATGGTGCTCATCGGAGCGGCCACGGACGTACGCTGGGGCAAGGTCCCGAATGCAGTCACCGCGCCCTGTGTCCTCGTGGGCATCGTGCTCAACGTGGTGGATTCGGGCCTTGCCGGCCTCGGCTTCAGCATGGCCGGCGTCGCCATCGCGTTGGTTCTGTGGTTCGTCACGCCGCTCGTGGGCAATGTGCTGGGGGGCGGGGACGTCAAGCTGCTCGCCGCCGTGGGCGCACTGTGTGGTCCGGTCCTTGTGCTGTACGCCATCGCGTTCAGTGCTTTCTATGGCGGCCTGCTCGCAGCATGCTGCGCAGCAGGCCGCCACAAACTCCTTGCCAGTTGCAGGCAGCTCGGCCAGTGGCTTTACTGGCGCTCCGTAATGCAGGTGACCGCTCCGCTGGAGACCGCCGCCGTGGGGGTGCGAGTGCCCTTCGCCCTCGCCATCGCCCTCGGAGCGATCACCGCTTCGTGCTTCGTATGATAGGTTCGTACCGGAGGAGTCCGTTCATGCGCCCGCCTCGATTTCGTCCGCCAGCCGCCCGCGGGGCAGTGTCGGTGGAGATGGCGCTGGTCGCGCCCATCTTGATCGTCCTCTTGTTTGGCATCATTGAGTTCGGCCTCGTCATCAAGGACTACCTGGGCATCAATCAGGCCGCGCGAGAGGCCACGCGCACGGCCGTCGTCGGCGGCACCATCGCCGCCATCGACGCTCGACTCGACGGCAGTGCACCCACCATCGACACGTCCGAGATCTCACGCACCTACGAGTACCGTACCTTCTTCGACGGTGGCGGCGGCTGGTCCGACTGGATGCCGCTCGCCAACGTCGGCTCAGGCAGCGACACCCAAAACAACGCGCCCGAGGGCGCGCAGGTGCGCGTCAGCGTCAGCTACCCGCACCCGCTGGTCACCGGACCGCTGTTCGCCCGGCTTGCCGACGACGTCGAGAGCGGGACGATCATCCTCACCGCCGCCATGGTGATGCGACGTGAGTAGCCAGGAGATGAGAAGTATGGGATGGGCAGCCTTCCGCCGCCGTGGCTCCGTCCTGCCGCTGGTCACCGTTGGCCTGCTGGCCATTCTGGGCCTCACCGCGCTGGCCCTGGACGTCACCCGCCTGCACGTGGCCGCGCAGCGGGCCCAGGCCGTCGCCGATAGCGCCGCGCTGGCCGGCGTGGCGGGCCTGCCCCACTTTGCGAGCGCGCAGGGGCTCGCCCTCGACGCCATCGCCGCCAACAACGCCCAGGCACCGGAGTGGCAGGCAGAGCTGCCCGACGGAGAGGGCATCACATACTATGGGCCGGGCAGCACCGTCTATGACCCCGACGGGGGTGCACTCGTGCATCTCGGCAGCCAGGCGGCGGCCATCGGCGTGCAGACGCGCGTCCGCGTCAATTACGCCTTCGCCCCGGCGCTCGGCCTGCATGAGGGCGTCCGCACCCGTGGAGCCGTCGCCGTCCAGGGGCCCGCCGGGGCCATCTGTGCGGTGCCCATCTGGATATCGGAGGACTCGAATCCGGGATACGGTGACCCAGTGGATCT